>CALBEE010000061.1 GCA_937927575.1 uncultured Saprospiraceae bacterium
AGAGTACCGCATGTTTCTTGTCAAGTAGTCTACTAGTGCAAATGATCCTGTACCTAAAACCACCGCAACTTTATAAACGACATCGTAAAAACTAAAGTAGGAAGTGGTGTCCTCTTCGCCTTCATCTAACAACTTAGAATATGTAGATCGAGACATGGACTGAATACCTCCCATGACCATACCAACTGTTGCAGCAATAACAAAAAATTGAGGTTTAGAACTTACGAAAAATGCGGCAACACAAATTAAAGTCCATATGACTATTGTTATCAGTAATGAGGTTTTATTATTTGTTTTCTTTGAAAGATAAGCAAACAAATATGCACCGGCAATGCCTATAACTTGTAGTAACAAAATTGTCAATATTAATTCTACCGAATCGAATCCTAATTCATCTTTGGCAAAAATAGAAGCAACATAAATAACTGTTTGCACACCTGCGCTATAAAAGAAAAATGAAGCTAAAAAACGTTTAATGTTTGGTCTATCTTTGAGCTTTCCAAAAACAGTTTTGATTTCCTTAAATCCTTTCTGAAATAAGTTGTCTTGTTTCTCATGTTTAAAATCATCAGGTAAACCTTTAAAAGAGATGAGTCCAAAAAACAGCCACCAAGCACCTACTAATAAGAATCCAATACGAGTTGGCGTTTTCTCAGATTCAAATCCTAATTTTTCGTGCATAAAGATCATGACCAATACGACAGCGAGAAGGATGACACTACCCACGTAACCATAGGCGTAGCCTTTGGCACTTACCTTATCATACCGATCTTCGGTGACGATCTCTGGTAAGTATGCATTATAAAATACAATCGCACCAGCAAATCCAACTGTGGCCACTATAAAACTTATCGTACCAATCCAATAGGTGCCTGCTCCATCAAAAAACCACAAGGCACTACAAGCAATGGATCCTATTATTGTAAAAAGTCTTAAAAAATACTTTTTACGCCCACTATAATCTGCAATACCTGATAAGATGGGAGACATACATGCTATTAAGATGTATGAAAAAGAAACGGCAAAAGTATACAGAGAGCTATTGGTAAATTCTAATCCTGCAATGGTTACAATTTCTGGTGTGTTAGCCGTAAAGTAAATAGGAAATATGGCAGTACTAATGACCAAAGAATAGGCAGAATTGGCCCAATCGAATAAAGCCCAAGAGTTAATCGTCTTCTTATCATTCATTATTGGCTTCATACAACTTATCCTTTGTGATTGTTGAAGATATAAATATATTGCAGAAGTATCCCCAGATATTATTCACATCAATCCACTTTTCACGACGATGAACATAGGAATACTCTCTAGAAATGCAACCTTATATAGTACTCAGAGCCTTATCAAAGCGGCAAGGAGAGCCAATCATGAAGTCGTAGTATTAGACCATTTACGATGTGATATTGTGACTGAGTCAGGAGCACCAACGATATTTTATAATGGTATAGAAATAGACGATTTAGATGCCATTATCCCTAGAATAGGCACAAGTGCTACCACCTATGGATCTGCGGTAATTCGCCAATTTGAAGCTATGGGCGTTTATACTACAATGGGTTCGGAGCCTTTATTAAGGGCTCGAAACAAACTGAGTTGCCTACAAATACTTAGTGCTCAGAATATAGGCGTACCTAAGACCGTAGTTTCTAATAGCTATTACGCTACTGAAGAACTAATGGAAGAACTAGGAGGATTCCCGTTAATCATTAAACTGATCAATGGAACACATGGAATCGGAGTGATACTAGCCGAAAACAAAAAAACAGCTCAATCTATCCTAGAAGCATTTTATAAAGGGAGTCAAAAGGTGATGCTTCAAGAATTCATCAAAGAAGCTGATGGTGCAGATATACGAGTATTTATTGTGGATGACGAAATTGTAGGAGTTATGGAGCGGAAGGCAGCACCTGGAGAATTTAGATCCAATCTTCATAGAGGAGGCTCTTCGAAAATCATCAAAATCAGTGACCACGAAGCTATGATCGCAAAAAAAGCCGCGAGAGCCATGGGTCTTAAAATTGCGGGCGTAGATATGCTGAGATCGTCAAGAGGCCCATTGATTCTCGAAGTGAATGCTTCACCGGGATTAGAGGGAATAGAAACCACTACTGGGGTAGATATTGCAGGTAGGATTATTGGATTAGTGGAAAGAAACGTCAAATAAAGAGTAAGTGCAAAAGAAGCGGATAAATAAGTTATGAAAGAATTGATCAAAGTAGATGAGAAAAAATACGCGGAAGCATTAGTCCTAGATAATACTTCAATATTACCTGGGCAAGAAGGGACGATTAGGCTAGGAGTCGGTCGTCTTCCCTCAGATAATAGATTATACATATTTGCGCATGTGTATAGAAGCTTAAAACCTGGACCAACAGTATTGATGATAGGTGGCGTTCATGGCGATGAGGTCAATGGTGTCATGATTACGAGAAACATGATCGAAGAAAAGGTATTTGAAAAATTAGATCGAGGAACTGTGATTTCAGTACCTCTTCTGAATGTGTATGGATTTATTAATTTCAGTAGAGAAGTACCCGATGGAAAGGATATCAATAGAAGTTTTCCAGGCACGATGGCGGGTTCCTTAGCAGCTAGAGTAGCGAGAACGCTGACCAAAAAAGTATTACCCCATGTGGATTGTATATTAGATTTTCATACTGGTGGAAGTTCTAGATTTAATTATCCTCAGATTAGATACAGCAAAAAAGATAAAATTGCTGAACAGTTGGCGCTTGCATTTGGAGCACCTTACACTATACAAAAACCAATTATTCCGAAATCTCTTAGAAAGGTGGCATCCGACATGGGTTTACCCACAATAGTATATGAGGCTGGTGAGTCTGTAAGATTAGACGGATATTCTATAGCGAAAGGTATGCAAGGCACTAAGCAAGTCCTACAATCATTAGGTATGTTGAATGATGCCAATTTATCAAGAAGTAATAAAACGATACTTTTCAGTAAAACGGGTTGGATAAGAGCGAACTTCAGCGGTATTTTTGTATGGTCAAAACAATCTGGACATAAAGTGACCAAAGGCGAACCTATCGGTCAAATAAAGGATCCTTTTGGTATGAAAACCGTAACAGTACATGCCGTACGAGAAGGTTACATCATTGGACATAATAATGCATCAGTAGTCAATCAAGGCGATGCGCTTTTTCACGTTGGATATGATTATGAAGATATTGCCATTTAGATTTATTTTATTCATTGGGATACTCAGCTTAAGTATTGGTAGCTATAGTCAGTCTGACTTACAATCTCGAATGGACAAACATTTTGCACAGTCAAGTTATAAACATGCAGCATTAAGTGTTTGTGTTATGGATATGGAAACTAATAAAATAGTTGCTTCCATAAATCCAGAAACTTCTCTTGTGCCTGCCTCCTCTTTAAAGTTGATTACAACTCTAAGTGCCTTAGATATATTAGGTTCGGATTATCGATACGAAACTAAAATTAGCTACAGTGGTGATATAGATCCAGATGGAACGTTGAATGGAAATATTTATATAGTTGGTTCCGGAGATCCTACTCTAGGCTCGCCACGCGTGGCCCTTGGTGGAGAAGTTTTAGCTTTCAAAAAATTGATAATAGATATTGGTCAGGCCATCAGGGATCATGGTATCACTTGTATAGATGGAGAGATCATTGCTGACGAATCTATATTTGATAGTTACCCGATTAGCCCTTCCTGGCAATGGAATGATCTTGGAAATTATTATGCTTCTGGTGCATGGGGAATTAATGCTAACGAAAATGAGTATTACATCTATTTCAAAAGAAATTATGGTATTGGCAATATGTCCAAACTGCATTCTTACGAACCATATATACCCAAACTTGAATTACAAAACGAGGTCTCAATTGATAGTAGTAATACTCCTGATAATGCTTATGTATTTGGAGGCCCTTACGATTTCAAAAAGAGAATCGTGGGTACTATACCATTTGGAAAAGAAACTTTTAGAATCAAAGGAAGTATACCTGACCCTCCCACTTTTGTAGCTTATCATGTCTATGACCAATTGAAAAAATATCAGATTGATTCTAGAGGTTATAAAGCGAAATTTAAAGCCAAGAAAGTTAAGATGAAAGAAATCAAATCTTACGAATCTCCTTCCTTGGAAAAGATTGCCAAGATCACCAATTTTCACAGCGTCAACATTTATGCAGAATCGCTAATGAAAACAATAGGTGCAGAAAAAAACAATCAAGGTAGTGGTGGTGCAGGGCTTTATATTGTACATCGAAATATGCGTAAGATGGGACTGAAACTCACACCTCTCCATATGGAAGACGGTAGTGGATTATCAGCAAGAAATGTAATTAGCAGTAAATTTATGTGCCAGTTTCTAGATAAAATGTATGATGAAATTGATCATGATTTATTACTAGGTACCCTACCCCATCCAGGCAGCATCAGCACTGTCCGCGGTGTGAGCACTGGTGGCAAAGCGAGATCAAATATTTGGGTAAAATCAGGTAGCATGGAACGGATCCAGTCCTTCAGTGGCTATATCAAAAGCAAGAGCGGAAAATGGTTAAGCTTTTCTATTATGGCCAATGGGTTACATGTCAAGAATAAAAAAATAAGACCGCTCATGGGTAAAATGATGCGTACGATTTACGAAAGAGGCTAAACTGATTGACAGATTAGCAATTAATTCTAATTTACCTTCCATTTAATATTACAGCCAGCACTAGGATATTGCTTTTCCGGAGCCTTATTGCCAGCCAATACATTTTCAATAGCAGATCGAATATCTGCACCATCAGCAGGGTGATCATTACCTGGACGAGCTTGATCCAACCGACCTCTATAATAGAGCTTTAAATTATCATCGAATAGATAAATATCTGGTGTGCAAGCTGCGTCATAGGCTTTAGCTACTTCTTGAGTTGCGTCATATAGATATGGAAAAGGATATTGAAGCACTTTAGCTACAATGCTCATTTTATCCGGAGAATCTTCCTTGTAATTTTCCACATCATTAGATGAGATCAATACAAACTTTACACCCTTATCAGCATATTCATTAGCGACATCTATCATCGTTTGATTGACATGAATCACAAATGGACAATGGTTGCAAGAGAAAATTATTACTGTTGCATTTTCGCCTTTTACTCTATCTAAAGAAAGCATCATTCCTGAAACCGTATCTGGTAAAGTAAAATCAGGAGCGACAGTACCAAGAGGCAACATATTTGATTCTTTTAAAGCCATTTCTTTTCTATTTGTTTCGTATTGAATAAATCATTTTTAGCATTGACTAGTTCAAAAGTATATAAAATAAAATGACTGATAGGAAAGTCTAATATTTATAAATGAAAAATACTTAATCTATCAACATACCCATGGATACAGCATCTGTAAATTTCCCATGCAAATAGAAATCGCGCTTATGTAAGCCTTCATGTACGAATCCCATTCTTTCGTATAGTGCAATGGCTTTAGTATTACTTGCATTAGCTTTGAGATTGATCTTACGAACTACAGAATTGGCTTTTGCCCAATCAATCAAAAAGTTTAAGACCTCAGTTGCGATACCTTTACCCCAATGCGCTTTTCTTGTAGATATTCCGATTTGGACAGCGTGCTTTAGTCTGGCCTTATGACTACCATATGCATGCGATTGCCCCACTATCTTATCATCTATCAAAGCAATCAAATAAATATGATTTTCCTTTTGAGCATAATTCCTAAGAATATTTTCTTCTTCTTCAACTGTCAAAGTAAATTCAGCACCAGAAAAAGTGAGATTATCAGATTCATCCCCAATGGCCTTTACAAATTGTATTATGGGTTCTGCATCATTGGCTGTTGCTTCTCTTATAGTTAGAAGCTCACCGTTTTTTAATGTTACACTCTTCATTACTCAGAATATTCTTGATTAGATAATTGATTACGAATATAAAGTAATGACAATAATATAAAAGAAGAAAACATACCTACCCCTAGGGCATTTTCCAAAGTATGTTCTACGAGAAAAGAAATTAAAAATAAAACGTAAAAGCCGAGGTAAAATTCATTTTTGAACGCCTGTCGATAGAATAGTGGAATGAATAATGCCAATAAAAATAATATTCCTCCAAAAATCCCTGATCCTGCCAATACAAATAAAAATTGATTATGTGGCATCAGTGGTTTTTCGTATTGCGGATAATTAGATTCAAAACTACGATAGACTTCTGATTTTAAATTTCCTGCTCCTACTCCAAAAACTGGAGCACTTTTAAAAATATCGTAAGCCACATTTAAAGAAGTTATTCTACCACTATCACCATAATTACTTCCTCTTCCTTCATCATGCATTTGCAAATCATATAAGGTGTAATGCACTTTCTTATTAAAACTTGGAATCGTCTTATACGCCACAATGGGTAATACCACCATAAGTGTCAATATTGCTATCCCTGTCTTTAGACTTTTGGTTTTATAGATTTGTAATATTGTCAACACAATCAGTGCTAGATAGAGTGCAATCAACCCAGTCTTGACACTTAGAATATGTATGGATAGAAATAGAAAAACCATGAGCACCTTAACCCATATCCCATGAATACTTCCTCTGCCAAACTGCTCTTTAATCAAAAACCATCCTGCTAAAATACTTAAGGCGACTAACTGGCTAAATTTTATATGATTACAAGGTGTAGCGATATGTTGACCTTGTTTAAGTAAAACATTTACTTCTTCAAAATTTAAGGCATAGTTAGCAAGTACTCCAGCTACACTAATAGACATAATGGTCAAAAAGAAATAAAGAATGCGATGGAAGGATAGTCTACTTAAACTAGGCAAGCCAATATAAGCTAGTGGTATTAATAGAAATGGTACTTTAATTCGAAGTCGCTCAAGAAAATAACTATTATCATCACCTAATTGCCAAAACGAAAACAGAACTATCCAAAAAAGTAACGTAAGCACTAAGAAATGAGCGTACTTGGAGAATGCTTTCAAGCCAAAAAATGGCTTCCAAGTCCACTTAACTTTAGTGGTTCCTTCTGAAGTATCAAAATTTAGAAAACCTAGTATCACCAAGGACATCATACACAGAGATTGTATATAAGATGAGTATACCATGGCACAAAGCAATAAAGCAAAAACTATGCTTACAATCTTCTCTTTTAAATTCAAAAACTAAGCGAATTTTAATAAAGTATAAAAGTTGATTTCCATCTGATGAAGTATTTCAATTCCTTCCCTTATATAACTGAATATATGTCAGTTTTATGATTAGATCGATTATAAAAATTATCTTCCTCCGTGCCCCTCTTTTCTAAACAATAGACTTAATCCTACCCAATTGACTAGATTGTAGTTTTTTGACGTAAGAAACTTAGTAATTTCTAAATCCATCACTTCATCTAATTTGTAGGCAAAAGCTTCTATCACTATCAATTTTGGATCATACCTTTCAAAATCTAAAGATTGTAAAACCACAAAATCATGGCCTTCAGCATCTACGCATAGGAGATCGATAGGTTTATCTTTGTATTTTGTTTGATCGATCAAATTAGTCAATGTATCAGTCTCGACTACGGATTCAATATAATCATCTCTTGTTTTGGCAGTTTCTGGATCAAGCGTATTTACTAGTGAATAAAATCCATTAGTCCAATACTTTACTTCTCCTTTTTCACTACTTACACCTTTGGCAATATTAATATCACCACGTCTCACCCAGTTAAAACCTTTGATTTTTATTTTGTCAATATCTATATTTATGCCTCTCCATCCTTTCTTATAGTAGGCATATGTATTATTGTACTTTGTGGGATGAAAACAACCTACATCTACGAAGAAGCCTTTATACTTTTTAGGGAACATTCTTTTGATAGCCACATCCTCAGCTATCTGTCCGTAGTAACTTCTTTTAGTTCTAGTCAGAAATAGTTTTCTAAACAGAAACAAATTTCTAAATATGAAATTATTTTCCAGCCAACTCGGAAGCTGACCATAGCTAAACATTCCCATAATTGTACTAATAATATTCTAAAAAATAATTTTTGCTATCCCTTACGATGTTTCTTTTTACCATCTTTCTTTTTACGACTATCGTAGCCTTCACCGTTCTCAGATCTTCTTTTGGATCTTCTTGGGCTACCATCTTTATCTTCTGATCTCCTCTTAGAGCTACCACCTCGATCATCTCTCTTACGGCGATCACCGCTTCGTCGATCACGATCTCTGCTGTTTCTATCTCTTCCTCTTTCTGCTCTGCGTCGGCCATCTCTTCGACCACCTCTTCGACCACCACCCTTATCAGATCTCGGTTTTTGGGGATCTTGATTGAGATCTCTATCATCACCAAGATTTAGTTTTTGGAGCTCTAAAGCTATGACTTTAGCGACAATCTCTTCTTTAGACAAATTACCAAATACCATTAGCACCTTCTCCATTAATCTCTTATCTACTATTCCTTTTGTTTTAGTATCTAATAATTTGAAAGACCAGTTTTTCATACGAATATCAGCTATATACGTACTACTTGGCACTTTTACCAATTTAAAAGAAATGCCTAGTGTTTTTTCCAAGCGAGCCAAGCGATGCGTTTCTTTAGCTCCAATAAATGCCATAGATATACCCTTCTTTCCGGCTCTTGCAGTACGTCCACTTCTATGCGTATAATAAGCGTCTTCATCTGGAAGATTAAAATGGAATACATGCGAAAGATCATCTACATCAATTCCCCTAGCGGCTACATCCGTAGCTATCAAAACTTGCAAAGCATGCTTTTTAAATCTTCCCATGACACGATCCCTTTGCTGCTGAGAAAGATCTCCATGAAGTGCATCTGCTGCATAACCATTCTTCAATAGACGCTCAGCCAATTCCTGTGTATCTCTACGTGTACGACAAAAAACCACACCACGCATATCAGCATCCATATCCAAAATACGAGTCAGTGCTTCAGTCTTATCCGAATTCTTAGTCACTACAAACTGATGTTTGATATTGACGTTTACCTTATCTTCCGAATTGATCTTGACTTCAATCGGATCTTCCATATACGTCTTGACTATTCGCTTAATTTCTTTAGCCATAGTGGCAGAAAATAGCCAAGTCTGCTTAGTCTCAGGAGTGTAACTGAGTATCTCATCCAGTTCATCCTTGAAACCCATATTGAGCATCTCATCTGCCTCATCGAGTACTAAATATTCGAGATGTTTGAGGTTTACCGCCTTTCTTTTGATTAGATCTATCAATCGTCCTGGAGTCGCTATAATAATATGCGTAGGTTTCTTGAGATCCTTAATCTGATTTACAATGGCAGCACCACCGTACACTGGTAGGACTTTGAGCCCTTTCATATACTTACTAAACTTGTCTAATTGTTCAGCAATTTGTCTTCCCAGTTCTCTTGTAGGGGCTAGCACTAAGGCTTGCGTATGCTTCTCTTTGGGATCTACCATTTCTAATAATGGAAGTCCAAAAGCCGCTGTTTTACCAGTACCTGTTTGAGCCAGACCTATGAAGTCTCGATCACCGTCTATGAGTTGTGGAATGGATTCTTGTTGAATATCACTTGGTGTGATAAAATTCATTTCTTCGAGTACCTTCAGTATTTCATCTGAAAGGCCTAATTCCTTGAATGTTGACAATTCTTGTTGGATTTTTACTACTTCCCAAAATAAAAGGAAGCTGATATGTTACGTGATCGTTGAACTTGGGTCACGTATTATCCATGATTGTAGCTCGAATATCACCAGTACCGCCTAAATGCGGATGATTTCAGCGCAAAGGTACTAAAATTTCATTGCTCTCACCTAGGCGCAAAGAACAGCCTAATCACTTACTAGTAATGAAGCGAAAAGAAAATAATTTTCATAGTCGAAATATTATATTTGATATACTTATTAAGGTAGACCGATACAAAGCATTATGAAACATACATCCACTTATTTTATACTCTTATTGTTTCTTATGTCTTGTAATGATCACCAGAGGCTACAAAAATTAGAGCCATCAGTTTTGGATGTCGACAAACGCAGCATTTCCACTTCCCTTATTCTTCTAGGTACTATTCAAGATGCTGGATCCCCTCAAATTGGCTGTAAAAAAGAATGTTGCGTGGATCTATTCAAGAATCCAGACCTTACAAGAAAAGTAATTTCGCTTGGTCTTGTGGATCAAGAAAATGGAAAAACTTATTTATTTGATGCTACACCAGACATGGTTACTCAAATGGAAATGTTAACCACTTATGAAGTCAATAATGATAACATTCTAGTCGATGGAATATTTTTGACGCATGCGCATATTGGTCATTATTCAGGATTAATGTATTTAGGTAAAGAAGCCATTGATGCTCAAAAAATACCAGTATACGCCATGCCAAAAATGCAAAACTTTCTATCGGAAAATGGACCTTGGGATCATTTAGTAAAAAGAGAAAATATAAAATTAATAGGTCTTGAAAATGAAAAATCAATAGATTTATCTAAAGAGATTCGTGTAACTCCGATCCTAGTACCGCATAGAGATGAATATTCTGAAACGGTAGGATATAAAATCGAAGGTCCCAATAAAAGTGCGCTATTTATTCCGGATATTGACAAATGGGATAAATGGGATAAAAACATTATTGAAGAAATAAAGAAAGTAGACTATGCTTTTTTGGATGCAACATTTTATAGTGGAAAAGAAATAAACAATAGAGACATAAGTCAAATACCTCATCCATTTGTAATAGAAAGTATTCAGAAATTTGAAAACTTACCTAAAGAAGAAAAATCAAAAATAGTATTCATTCATTTCAATCATACTAATCCTATAATCAACCATAATAGTGAAGAAAGTCAATTCGTAATCGAGAAAGGATTTAGAATTGGAAAAATTGAAGAAGTTTTTGATTTATAACATCCGTACATTCTCTTTAACTATAAAACGTAATACTAATAGATGCAAATCAAATACATAGTACTTTCTGACCTTCATCTCGGTGAAGAAGACAGTCTATTTACACCTTTGCAAAAAGGAGAAAAAAATTTGTTGTCTGCCTTTGCCAATGGACTACATTTCTTAGTCAATGACAATGTAGAGCCACCCACTCTAGTTTTAAATGGAGATATATTAGGTTTATCATTTAGTACTTACCAAGAGAGCTTGACTGTATTTGATCAATTTATAAAGGTCATGACAAGAGACCATTCTATCTGTAAAAGAATCGCCTATATCCCTGGCAATCATGATCATCATATTTGGCAGTTGGCAATGGAATCACATTATCGCAGGAAATTAGAAAAAAGAAAATCGGACGAGCGCATTCCTTCTATGGACCGTATCACTTCAGCCCAATATGAAGAAGGAGTGAAAAGCGAATTTATCGAAGCCTTTGTCAATGGAACACAAGCGATGGATACAGAACTTAAAGTACTCTATCCTAACATGATTATTCCACCCAATGATATTAATCAACCTTACGTACTAATTCATCATGGGCATTTTGCAGAAAACACATATCAGTTTATATCCAAAGCACTTAAAGCATTATACCCAAAAGAGTCAGGGCCTCTTACACTTGATGAGCTGGAAGCAGACAATGGCGCTTGGATTAATTTTGCATTTAGCGAATTAGGTAGAAGTGGAGCAGCAGGTGAAAAGTTTGAAAAACTAATGAACACATTAAGTAGTATTGAGATGTTTGATGAATCGTCAGGAGAATTATCGGAGAATGTTGCTACTGCTTTGGACTATCCTTACATACCTTTCCATGCAGCTGAGAAATTTTTAACTCGAAGACTAATTCAAAATATCGCTAAAAAAATAAGATCCGAAAGATATCAAGCCGGAACTGTCTGTTCAGATCAAGCCATGGCAGGCCTCACAGAATATATTGAAAATTATTGCATTCCGCAGATGCGTATCGCTGGTTGGAAAGGCGAAGCAACAACTTTAATTTGGGGACATACGCACAAACCGTTTACCAAAAAAACTTGCACAGCCAGTTTTGACGAACTTAAAGTAGTGAATACTGGTGGATGGGTATTGCCAGAAGAGCCCAAACCCACTCATGGAGGATCGATTACATTGATCAGTGATCAAAACGAAGTAGTCGATTTACGTATTTGGAATGATAGAATCCAAACCGCCAAAATGCACTTTAAAGTTTTACCTAGTGAAGGAGAAAACCTGTCTGAATTTGGTCAACACATTAATACTATGATTAGCAGTGAAGGCTCGCTTAATGACCATTGGCTCAGACTAAAAAGTGAACTTGAAAAAGAAATAGTACTTAGAAGAAAAGGACATAAAGCATGAGTAAAGAAAAAAGTGTAGTCGTTATCGGTTCAGGATTTGGCGGATCAGTAGCTGCATTAAGATTTGCGGAAGCTGGATATCAAGTAACCATACTTGAGCGTGGAGGTTGGATTAGTAGAGATACATTCGAAGCAGATGACGATATGATGTGGATGCCAGATAGTGGAAGATATGGCATGAACGATTTTCAACTTAGAGGGCGAAACATAATTCCTTGGTTAGGTGCTGGTGTGGGAGGTGGATCACACGTTTACGCTGCGACGATCAAAAGAAGAGAATTTTTTCATGATTTTCCAGGTAAGATCACATATGAAGAAATGGCTCCCTTCTATGCGATAGGAGAAGAGATGATGGAAGCTGTAAAGTATCCTCAACGCGCGCCTTATAATCAACTCCAATCTTATAAAATATTCAGAGAAGCAGAAGAAAGAATGATGCGAGATCATCCAGAGATCGTCGAAGATCATGGAGATATTTTACTAGGTGTAGCCTTTGCACCAGATGAAGAATCTATCGGTCAAAAATTTACCAATAAGCATGGAGCTGAACAAAGGTACTCAGATCCTAAAGAGCAAAAATTACTAGGTGGAGATATAGGCGTCAAAAATAGTTTGGACAAAAACTATCTCTATCTTGCTCAAAAGCATGGAGCCATTATAAAAGATTTTTCGGAGGCTACTAAAATTTCCGAAAGAGATGAAGGCGGGTATCTAATTGAATATAAGGATCCTCGAAAAGGAATACATAAAGAATCAACTATAGTATGTGATCAACTTGTATTAGCTGCAGGTGCCATTGGAAGTACAGAGCTTCTGATGCAATGCAAACACATTCATAAAACGCTACCAAGAATGTCCGATAAACTCGGAAGTAGCTACTTTAGCAATGGAGACTACGTCACGGCTATGATACCTAAACGCGGATTAATTTATTCTTGGATAGGATTGATAGGAGCCATCATCGCGGCAAGCTTAGGGCAAATTGAAATTGCCACTGTCTCCGTTATATTATATCTATTGGGTTGGTTGATCTCCGACAAAAAAGCCATGCCAGACTCTGGCGCTACAAATAGTGATTATATAAGATTTCGACATAGAGATGGATCTACTCAAGGACTTTATTTAGAAGGTGGTCGCTACCCTACTCCACTGAAAGCTTTTATCGCCATCATATTAAGCCTGACGGGTAATTACCATCCGAGTAAGTACAAGAAAATCAATAAAATAATGAATTGGTTGGGCACCTATATTCCCATTTTTGAGCTAATAGAAAGGACTTGGCCCATACCGATATTAATGATGGGAAGAGATGATGCTATCGGTGCGTACGAATTGGATAAGAATGGGAAAGTAATTATCAATTTCCCAGTTTCTGATAATGATGAATACATTGCGCATCTAAATAAATTAGGCAAAATGCTGAGCAAGAAGGCCAATGCTTTTTTTATTCCCAATGCATTCGCCCAGCTTTCTAAAATAGTAGAAATCCCACACAATATGGGTGGCGTATCTATGGGAATCAATATCGAAGATGGTGTGGTAGACTCATATGGAAGAGTATATGGCTATGAAAATTTTATAGTCATGGATGGCTCTATCATGCCCACTTCACTTGGACCTAATCCTGTCGGCACTATCTTGGCTTTTGCCGAGAGAAGTATGAAAAAAATAATTAAACGATGAAAATTAATAAAGAGCATTTAGCAAAATTATTTGGTATGCTCACTTTAATATTATTTGCAAGTAAGCCTTATCTATTAGAATTGTTATAGCCTTCCAAATCTGTCGGCCAGTTAATAGGTAAAAATGCCAAGGATCTACTAGATGTGTTTCAAGGAAAAGAAAAAATTAATACTAATTCCGGGGAAGATACTTGGCGAATATCTTTGAACATTATTGGATTTATATTATTCACCATCACTCTTATCCTGTCGATAAATTTGCTTCAGCTTAAAGAGAAAAAAAAGTTCGGTCTTATAGCTCTTTCTTTAGCGTTTATAGGGCTTGTATTTTATTTTTCTTATTTAGCATTGGGATTGATAGTAATCTTAGCTATCGCTGCCTTAGCTATTTATTTTCTCAGTTATTCTATCGGTGGTTAAAATAAAAAATGGCTAATCATGTACACACAATTAGCCATTTAGATAGTATCTAATATTTTTTATTCTGGGCCTCCGCCTACATTGACTGTAAGAATATCTTTATCGAATAAATACAACCCACCCTTATCATCGCCAATAAGCTCTAATTTATCATTGAGCGTTCGAGCTAGGGCTTCTTCTTCTATTTGCTCGGCTACATACCATTGTAAAAAATTATGGGTAGCGTAGTCTTTTTCTTGCAACGCTATATCCACGAGATTATTAATACTTGCCGAAACATATAACTCATGCTCTAATAATGACTTGAAAGCATGACTTATAGATGGGTATGTCAATGCCGGTTGTTTTAAGGCAGGCACGGTAGCGAAACCGCCTCTATCATTGACAAAATGGATCAACTTGAGCATATGTTCTCTTTCTTCATCACTATGTTGGTAAAAGAATGCTGTGACATTATCTATTCCTGGTTGTATCTCAGCCCACGAAGCCATGGCCAGATATACTTGTGATGATTCAGCTTCTATTCGTATCTGCTCATTGAGCGCCTCTTGCATTGATTTTGATAGCATATTTATTGTATTTTCGTTACTATGTAAAGATACAGATTTAGTCATAGAAATGTTCTTGAAATGACTATATCAAATTAGTCTAAATACAAATGAAAATAAAAATACTAGGTATATTCTTATTCGTCATAGGCTCCATAATCATGAAAGCCCAAGGAACGAAGAAAGTGCTCATTATAGGAATAGATGGTTGCAGATCTGATGTATTACAATTTGCTACTACTCCTAATATCGATGCACTACTTCCTAATAGCACTTACAGCAATCATGCTCTAAATAATGATATTACATTTAGTGGCCCTGGATGGTCAGCTATGATGACTGGAGTCTGGTCAGAAAAGCATGGAGTTACGGATAATGGATTTGGTGGAAGCGACTTTAATACTTACCCTCATTTCTTCAAAAGAGTAGAAGATGTCAATCCTGATTTATATACTGTTAGTATTAGTCAATGGCATCCCATTAATAATTCTATTGTACTTGATCATGCTGATTATAAATACAATGCTCCTACCGAAGAAGATGTAACATCTGAGGCCATTAATCAATTAGAAAATGAAAATCCGGATGTTATATTTCTTCATTACGACAATGTAGATCATGCCGGTCATGGCAATGGGTTTAGTTCAGATGTACCTGCATATGTAGCATCCATAGAAAGTGTGGATTCGCAAGTAGGTTTAGTCCTCAATGCACTTCACAATCGACCTAACTATGACAATGAAAACTGGCTCATTTTACTGTCTACTGATCATGGTGGTAATGGATTTTCTCATGGAGGTACTAGTATCGATGAGGAAACCATTTTCTTCATCGCTCATAATAAAAGTCTGCTTGGCGAAGTAATTACTCCAGATACTATTGCAATAGAAGATCCAACTGACTGCATCGAAAACGAACAGCATTTAGCTTTTGATAGTGGTGATGATATGGTGGACATTCCTCATTTTAGCGAGTTAGACTTTGGCAGTGATCAAGACTTTACAATAGAATGCCGTGTCAAAACTACCAATGCAGCTGACGTCGCCATTATAGGTAATAAAGATTGGGACAGCGGAGGCAATAAAGGCTTCGTTTTTTCTTTCCGATTTGCAAGCGGTCCGGAATGGAAAATTAATGTGGGTGACGGTTCCAATAGAGTGGATATAGATACGGGTGGAGCAATAGCAGATAATGAATGGCATCATATAGCCGCTACTTTTGATAGAGATGGACTATTATCAATGTATGAAGATGGCGTACTAATTACCAGTATGGACATGTCGAGTATCGGAGATATAGACAATGGTGCTCCGTTTAGGATTGGTGCTGACATTGATGCTGGCTATCATTATACTGGAGCTATCGAAGAAGTGAGAATTTGGAAAAGTTTGGTTTCTGCATCTGATCTTAATGCATGGCAATGTAGTGGCATCAATAACACCCATCCAAGTTATGCGGATCTTGTAGGTTATTGGCCATTAAATGAAGGCAGTGGCACCCTTGCAAATGACCTCTCTCCACTCTCTAATAATGGTACCATAACGAATCCATCTTGGTCATCATTAGATAGCGTAGTTACCTATGATTCGACTCCAAGGATTACAGATATTGCAGTAACCGCCCTGGATTGGCTTTGTATTGAGATTGAAGATGATTGGAATCTTGATGGTAAAAGTTGGCTCGATGAATTTCCAACAGTTAGCCAGCTAATAGATGGGGATGTAGGCAGTCTGAGAACTATAATAGCGAATTCTTGTCCAAACGATAGCATCATCTTTGATGCTACATTAGATATGGCGGATATTCCTTTGAGCAAATCGATTAATATCCCACATCATCTCAATTTGATTGGTAATGGCAACTTATTGACTCTACTATCGGCACAGAATAGTGGTCGACATTTCGAGGTACCTATGGAGACTTCTTTAAGTATCACGGATATGACTATAAAAGATGCCAACGAAATATTAAACGGTGGTGCTATTTACAATCAAGGATCGCTATACTTACAAAACGTTATATTGAGTAATAATTTTGAAGGAAGTATCTTAAAATCATTGACTAATGATGGAGAAATAAAGATATTCAACTCCGTTTTCATTGAATAAGACAAATTTAGATTCTCAATACAGCACAGCGCATATTGCAATAGTTATTATTACCTTTATAAGAAACACCCTTTATCATTATTAAATTAAACTCCATATCAATCGTAGAAGACGATGCTTCGATACGTGAAAGTCTTACACTCTTTATTCGAGCCAAAACTCAGTTAGAAATACTAAGTGAAAATGAAAGTGTAGAAGACTTCTTGGCGAAACCAAGCAATGAATCTCCGCAAATTCTGTTGTTAGATGTGGGATTACCTGGTTTGTCAGGTATTGAAGGAATTCCACTAATCAAAGAAAAATATCCTGAAATTGACATCGTCATGCTCACGACCTATGAAGAAGACGATATGATTTTCAAAGCTTTATGTGCTGGAGCTACTTCTTATATTTCGAAACGTACACCTCTTATTAAAATAATGGAAGGCCTACAAATAGTTGCTAATGGAGGATCATATATGTCTCCTTCTATAGCTAAAAAGGTCATTCGCTTTTTTAATAAAGCGCCAATTAAAAAGTCGCCCCTCACTTCTAGGCAACAAGAAATAGTAAAGCATATAGTGGATGGTCTTACTTATAATAAAATAGCAGAAGTATGTTTTATTTCTGTCAATACAGTACGTACGCATATCAAAAAAATATATGCGGAATTGGAAATACACGGTAAGACCGAGTTAGTACAAAAATTTATGAACGGAGAAATATGATTATATCTACCTCCTTGAACAATAGTTTAAAGAGGGCAATCTACCTTCACTTTACAGCCATCGGCAAAACTTAATTCTAGCTTCGCATTAATTCTTTCTGTTCGAAGTTTAAAATTACTTAGTCCAGTACCGGAATTTTTAACTTTATCAATATCTACTACACCATTATCTTTTACTTGGAGCATCAAATTACTTTTATCTGCAACAAGTTCAACTTCTAGTGTATTTCCATTACTATACTTACTCGCGTTAGTTACCGCTTCTTTAAATATTAGATATATATTTTGACGAATACTAGGTAGTATTTCATCTTTACTATTAATAGAATAATTCATTTCATAAGTAAGGTTACTGTGATCACTTAATGTATCGGCTAAAAAATCTTGCATACGGACCACTAGACTTTCCATAGTATCTTTTCGAGCATCTATTGCCCATACGGTATCACGCATTTTGGACATAGCCTCCCTGCTTAAGAGTGTTATCTTTTCCATCCGTTCTAGCTGCTGAGGTGTCGCGGACAATCCCAATACTTCCGTCTGCATACTTAATGAAGATAACATCGATCCAACATCATCATGAAGATCACTTGATAATTTTGATCTAAAACGTTCTGCCTCTTTTAATCTTTCTTTTTCGTTCTTCTGTTTTAAATATTGCATACCTGAAAATCCTAAAGCAATGAAAAAAAGAATAGCTCCAATCAATGATCTATAGAGCGCTTTATTCTTCACTTCAGCAATTTCTTTTGCGGCTTCTAATTGTATGATTTCCTTTTCTTTTTCGGCAGTTTTATATAAAGTTTCTTGCTTGACAGTAGCTTCTGATCTTTCCTTATTATAGATAGAATCTCGCAATACTAAAAAAGCAGTTTGTGATTGTGCTTGATTCTTATATTCTCCTTCCACCCTATAATAATGCTGCAAAGATTCCAATGCTTGCAGTTGGGCTTCCATGCTTTTAGATTGTTCAGCCAGCTCTTTCGCTCTAAGTAATATAGATTCCATTTCAGAAGAAGAGAAACCACTTAGCTTACCATTATTAATCTCTACATTCTTTACATATAATTTTCCTAATGAAGTAAGCACTGCTGATTCATACCCTATATGTTTGATTTCTCTAACTACATCCAAAGAAAGACGATAGTTTTCAGAAGCTAATTCTATTAGATTTTTTAACGTAAAAGTTTCTCCCAATTCGTAATATCCAGTAGCAATATTTCTTTTATTTCCACTAGCCTTTGCCCTTTCCAAACCTTCTTTTGCAAAAGTAATTGCTGTATCAAAATCTGAATTTTCTCTATAAGCGATAGCCATTTTTAAAAGATTTCTTTGAATCAATTCTTCATGTTCTACCTTTCGCGCTAGCAATTGTGATTTTTTGAATGCCTCTATAGCACCATCCCAATCTTTCAGATTTAATTTTATAGAAGCTACATTATGATGTGACATGGCTATGCCTCTATCATCTTTGAGCAATTCCTTCAGTTCTAATGACTCCAAATAATAGCCAAGAGCATTTTCAAAATTTCCTTGTATGTGTTGTACATTTCCTAGATTATTATAGCCTTTAGAAAGTGATAGTGTATCATCTATTGCCTTGGAAATAGCCACACTACGTTCATAGTACATGGAGCACGAATCTAGTTTACCTTCTTGTCGATATATCATTCCAAGAAGTGTATATGCAGTGGAGGTTGGAGAGGACAAAGTATCTTTACCTATAGTCTCCAAAGCCGATTTAGCGTAGTAACGCATTGAATCTAAATCACCCTTTCTTTTAGCAATAGACGCATTAATTAATTGCTTACTGACGAATGTACTATCGAAAGTGTATGAGGACGATTCTTGAGCAGCTAAGTCGTTAACCACTCCACCTAGAATAATTAGTATTGTACATACAAAAGGGAACGTATACCTAAAAGGACATTTATACTTGGGGCTCATATTATGCTCTTTAAAAAATGATATCTATTAAGTCATTTCAACTTAGTTTGATCTAATATTAGAATATTACAGATACTATTATTGAATATAATGCATTCCATGCACAGATCGTCCTCATTTTAAAACAATCTCAAATATAGTTTATACCACAGTAAAAGATAAAATGAGGACTAAGTGTAATTATTAAAAAGGAGGCTTCAAGTTTTTAATGTGTCCATTTAATTCTGCACGCTTTCTGAGAGTTTCCATCTCTTCAGCCATAGGTAATAGTTTTGCCAAATGATGAAGCATGTAGGATTGTCTTTCTTCTTCAGTTTCAATGACTAAAAACTCCAATTCTTGATCCAAATTGAATCCTACTTTATGTGCTAATTGGTAAGTCCTAAAAATAGCCGGATCGCTAATGGTAACATTTGAAATATTCATCACTTTATACAATTTACGAATAGCAAGAACCAGATCAGGGTTAGCCATTCGTTCCATCTTATCATCCCATGGCAATCTAGTCACTTCCGCACCTGGATATAATCTATTGGGGTATCTACTATGCAATTGGTGCACTTTAAGTGGCTTAATCGCTTTCACTTCTACATCTAACTTACCATCGTCATACTTTTCGATGACTCTAACCAATTGCATCTCTGTAGCCACGCTCACCTCTCTATCTTCGTAATAAGGTACTAGAGCAAAAGTCGATTTTCTCTCCTCTATTTCACCAAACAATTGCCGATATCGAGATTCAAAAATATGAAGCTTAATACGCTCACCTGGAAAGGCAATAATACTTAATGGAAAAGCAGGAATCATATCCATAGAATGAGAAATTAATTTATCGGCTAATGAAAAATCGCAGAAGTACACGCAAGATAGAAATCATCTTTAAATCTCAAAAAAATAAAGAAGCCCAATACACCTATCAGCGTATTGGACTAAATAATTAATTAGGGTTAATAGCTCTATTGTTCTAAAGCTTATAGAAATACATCTTTGATTTTTAAACCATCACTTTTGGAGCTGCCTCCATGATAGCTTCACTAGCATGTGATTCAAATTTCATAAAATTCTTTTGAAATAAATCCGCCAAATGCATAGCCTTCTCATCATAAGCAATTTTATCCGCCCAAGCATCTCTACTATTTAAAATATCAGAAGGAACATTAGGACATTCTGTTGGTATTTCTAAGCCAAAAATATCTGTTGTGATATAATCTACATGGTCTAATTTACCTTCTAGTGCTGCTGTAATCATAGCTCTTGTATACTTAAGAGATATTCTATCAGAAGTACTTGCCGATCCTCCAGACCATCCTGTATTCACTAACCATACTTTTGTATTATGCTTAGTCATTTTGGCTCCAAGCATATCTGCATATTCTGTTGGATGTAATGGTAAAAAAGGCGCACCAAAACAAGCAGAGAATGTTGCTTGAGGTTCGTTTATTCCATCTTCTGTTCCGGCTACTTTTGCAGTATATCCTGAAATAAAATGATACATCGCCTGTCCAGCATTTAATCTACTAATTGGAGGCAATACACCGAATGCATCACAAGTAAGGAAGAAAATATTCTTAGGTATACCTCCTTGCGAATTAGACTTTGCATTAGAAATATGTTCTAATGGATAAGACACTCTTGTATTTTGTGTGATGGTGGTATCTTCAAAATCAGGAACATTAGTACCGGCTTCAAAACCTATATTTTCAAGGATCGCCCCAGGTTTAATAGCGTTAAATATTTCAGGTTCTTTTTCTTCGGATAGTCCAATGCATTTAGCATAACATCCGCCTTCAAAATTGAATACCGCATCGTCAGACCATCCATGCTCATCGTCTCCAATTAAAGCTCTTTTGGGGTCTGCAGATAATGTAGTTTTACCAGTACCAGAAAGTCCGAAAAATACTGCTGTATCTCCTGACTCACCAATATTTGCAGAGCAATGCATAGGTAGTACACCTCTCTCCTTGGCTAGTAAGTAATTCAGTACGGAGAAGATTCCTTTTTTAATCTCTCCTGTGTAACCAGTACCACCAATAATGATGGTTTTGGCTTCAAAGTTAATGATAGCAAAGTTAGATGACTTGATACTATCCGCTAATGGATCAGCATGATATCCTGGCGCACAAAGTATATGCCATTCAGGAGTAAAATCAAGTATCTCGTTTTCTGTTAATCTTCTAAACATATTGTGAGCAAACTGCGCACTCCATGGCTTCTCAGCAATAAGTCTAATATTTAACTTATAGTCGGCATGTGAGCAAGCATATGCATCCTTAGCATAGACATTCTTATCTGATAAATATTCAAGAATGTTCGCTTTTAGGTTGTTAAAAATCTCCGGCGTAACTGCTTGATTGATATCACCCCAGTCCACTGTATGGGCTGTGATATTATCTTTTACAATATACCTGTCTTTAGGTGATCTTCCTGTAAATCTTCCAGTCTCGATACACAAAGCGCCAGTATGAGAAAGTTTCCCTTCATTTTGGTCCAGTGCATCTTGAGTTAAAGTTTGAGGATCGAGGTTCCAGTATACATTTTCACTGGTTTGGAATCCAATTTTTGCTAGATCAGCGTTTGGATTTCTTATTCCTTTTTGAATCATTTAGTTTGTTGTTTTTACTTTAATAGCGCTTGTAAGTGGTCTATAGTAACACTAAAATCTATGACAAAAGTATAAAGGAAAATCTATATAAAATGGACTTTGCGCCGAATTGGGCTATGTATTTTTCAAAAGGTATTAGTGTACAAATCACATAAAGTGCATGACCATTGACCTCTCTCAAAAATTGCTCAGAAATATTTTTTTGAGATATTTAAAAAATATTTTTTGACACTTGTTATTTGAGCCTGTAATTGATAGAAACTAGGACATTTCTACCTGCCCCACTTACGCCACTTGCAAAGGGTCGGTAATGTATATCGAACAAATTTTCAACACCAATTCGACCGAATAGATGTTTCGCAACTTGGTAACTTCCATAGATATTAAATATTGACCAGGCGTATGTTCCATCTATAGTAGCTAGCTCTGGATTATCTACACTCCCTCCATATTCACTCAATGGCTTCTCACCGTTAAATTGATATCTTGCTTCTATATCCCATTTGTCTTGTGCGTACTGCAATTGTAATTTGCCATAGGTAGGAGGTATATGAGCCAAAGGAATAGAATACCCACCTTCTTGATCTTGTATGCGTCCTTTGATAAAGTTAATCGAGCCCTTTACATTCCAGTGATCAGAAAATGACCAATCAGCGTTAAAAGAAGTACCAATTATTCTCGCTTTCTCTGCATTAATATTAGCCACCACTTTAAGCATTTCGCCTTCATCTTCCAAAAACTCACTACCATCCGGCAAAGTGAAATCCTCCCTTACGATAGCATCAGATAGACTAGTATAAAATCCTGTTGCACTTATATTTGCGGATCCTAAGTTTCTCGAAATCGACAATTCAGAATTAACCGATTTTTCTGGAGTCAATTGTAAATTAGGAACTGAAACTTCATCAGAATTAATTCTAATTTTTGCAAGATCATCTACATTCGGCGAACGAAATGCTGAACCAAATAAAACTTGGATCGTCCACTTTTTGAGAATATCCTGACGCGCTCCAACTGACCAAGTCAATGCTTGATTTTCTGTATTCAATCCATCATAAAATTCTTCTGGCCATACAAAAGCATCAGCTCTATCATAACGCACTGATATGTCATTCGATGTATATCTCAATCCACCAAAAAGTTTAGTGCCTATATCATTTTTATAACTGCTATATAAGTAGGCACCTAATGCATCAGTACTACTAGCACCACTAGGGTATCTAGTAAATACATTCGTATTAATAGCCTTAGTATTGATATCTTCTTCGAAAGCCAAAGATGCCACATCATTATGATTATACTCGAGACCGTAATTCAGTTCGATCATCTCATATTTATCCAGATATTTATTCATATCCAAGGTGAAGGTATAGACGTCTACTGTTTCTTCTTGATGTCTTCTGGCTGCAGATTGAAATCTGCGATTGATCCGATCTTCACCGATATTTTGGTAAGCAATTATAGCCTTTACTTTATCAAAAAGTCGGTTGGAAGATTTCCATCTTGTTTGTAAAGAAGTAAGCAGTCGATTTTGAGGACCATAATACCACTCTGCATACCTTGGCAGCCCATCTATCACTTCGTTAAGGGCATCATATCTGGGTATATTACTACTTGTCGAGTATTGAATATTAGCAGTAAAATCTAATTCGTCATTTAAATCATAGACAAACTTTTGAGTGAGATCATACTGTTGGTATCCTGTACCAATTTGCAAGTCTGGATTTTCATTACTTACCTGATTATCTTCTCCATTTAAAGTTTCAACATACCAATTTCTACTTCCAAAGTTAGGATACTTTTCTGGTCGCTTGCTACCTGATCTTAAATCACCAAAATCATTGTATGTCAAACTTGTCAGCGAGCCCCAACTTTTTCCTCCCACATTAAAATCCAAATGAACACCTTTTTTATCGTTTGCACTAGCATAAGAAATACTAGCGTTGGCTAATAATCTCACCCCTCCATTCTTATCAAAACTTCTGACTGGATCTTTACTTCTAAAGTGCACTACCCCTCCTAAGGCATCGCTTCCATACATTAGAGAACCCGGTCCATAAATCACCTCTATTCCTTGGAGCATCGCGTTATCTACCGTAATAGCATTTTGTAAGTGCCCACTTCGATAGATGGCGTTATTCATACGGACACCATCTAGTACCAGCAATACCTTATTAGCTTCAAATCCCCTAATCACAGGAGAGCCTCCACCAGCTTGACTTTTTTGAATGAACACATCGGAATTTTGTCCTAGCGCATCTGCACTATTTGAAGATTGTACTTTAAGAATTTCATTCTGCGAAATAGTCTCTACTTTATGTATCATTTCTGAAGCCAATTGATCTGTTCTTCCGATGATCATCACTTCTTTCAATTGCATGCCTTTTGCTAATTTGACATATTGATACATATTCGAGATTTCGCTCTTGGTATAAGTTACAGGTTCATAGCCTACGTATTTGAATGTAAATTTTTCTTCGGCTTCAGCTTCCGCAGGAATGATCCAATTACCATCAATATCGGACACTCCTGAAAAAGAAAAATCTTGATTATAAATCTGGACACCCACAAGAGGTACCATCTCTTGATCTACTACAGTGACTTGCATGTCACCTTGTGCAAATGTCGAAATATATAGAAATGATAATACGAAAGTACTAAGTAGTCTGAGGAAGCTTAATCGTGAATGTAGTACCTTCATTGAGCTTTGAGCTTTTTACGTATATTTTTCCTTTATGGTAATCTTTTATGATACGCTTTGAGAGTGAAAGACCTAAACCCCATCCTCTCTTTTTAGTCGAAAATCCAGGTTCAAAAACCTTCTTTTTCAAATTAGCCGGCATACCTTTTCCTGTATCCGACAAATCGATGCAAACATAGTTATTTTCAGTGTAGACATTGGCAGATATTCTACCTTCCTTATCCATAGCATCTAAGGCATTTCTTATTAAATTTTCAATTACCCAATCAAAGAGATGCTTATTAATCATAACGTACTGAGCGACTGAACGTTCTTCAGGAAAATGAAAAGATACTCGCTTAGGCGACCTTCTCATCATATAATCTTTACACTCCTCAAGTTCTTCGTAGATATTAATCTTCTCAAGTTCAGGTGTGGATCCAATTTTAGAAAATCGATCTGCTATCAGCTCAAGGCGCTTGACATCATTTCTTAACTCACCGACGATTTCCATTTGGTCTGGATTATCCTCCGATATTAGTTTTAGATTTTCTATCCATCCGATGATTGCAGAGATAGGCGTGCCTAATTGATGTGCCGTCTCCTTAGCCATACCTGCCCATACCCTATTCTGCTCTGAAGTACGTGCTGAACTAAATAAAAAGTACCCTAAACCTATAAAAAGGCCCACTAAGCCAATTTGCGCCAAAGGGAACAATTGTATTTTTTTTAGGAGTGGTGTATTAAAGTAATAGATTTTATTTGCGTATCCGACACCTACTTTGGGCTCTTTACCATCCGATATAAATTCTTCAACTTTCTTTTTTAAAAAGACCTCATTAGAATCTAGACCATCCGGCCAAAATGAACCTTCAAGTTCTCCAGTTTCTGTTTCAGTAATAATTGGAATCCTATTATCTCCCTTATACTTATTTTCAGTATCTAGAACCATACCTTCTAAGGGCATATCACGGTCCAAATTACTCTCATCATTAAATGATTCTACTGCTAAGGCATGTAATTCCGCTTGCCACAGTTCTTTCTTCTCTAGTTCATTAGCAAGATAATTCGAATAATACATGGTTACCATGAGAATTGATATTCCAAAGACCACCAAAATTAACTTCCAACCTGATTTCTGAGTATTTATCCCCATCTATAATATGATCATACGTCTTTACAACCTACTTAAGGGCTGATGATACTTAAATATTGCATTTTTTAATGAGAAAATGAAACCATGTCATTTTCTAAGCTTGTGCAT
>CALBEE010000062.1 GCA_937927575.1 uncultured Saprospiraceae bacterium
AAGTAGTTGAGAAATGAAAATACTTACACTTCCAACATTTTATTGGATTTTCGAATTAGTAGATTTCCTACGTAATCTTCCTTAATTTTTATACTAGATTTATACTTTACTACACCTAATTGAAGTCCAAATATATGATAGCCATAGATGATGTATTAATAGCGGATGATATCGTTGAAAAAAAATTCGTTTGTAATCTTACGGCTTGTAAAGGTGCTTGCTGCTGGGAAGGTGACTATGGCGCTCCAGTGCTACCTGAAGAAGTAAAGATACTTGATCAATATATTGATATCATAAAAGAAGGTCTAAGTCCAGAATCGCAAAAGAGAATTGAGAATTGGGATTGGAAAGATAAATTCGCCAAAGAACAATGGGACGGTGCTGCCCTACATCCTGATGGCTCGTGTGTCTTTTTACTCAAAAATGAAATAGGCATCAGCATGTGTGGAATCGAAAAAGCCTATAATGATGGAAAAATCGACTATCGTAAACCACTCTCTTGTCATCTATATCCTATTAGGATCCAAAGAAATCCAGAACTGGGATTTGAAGCCTGGAACTATGACGAATGGGATATTTGCTCGGCAGCCTGCCACCTTGGCGAAGAACTGAAAGTTCCTGTCTATCAATTTTTAAAAGAAGCTATTGTGAGAGCTAAAGGAAACGAATTTTACGAACAGCTAGAAGCTGCCGCCAAGCATCATATCAATGAAAATGAGTGAATAAAGCATGAGTGACTAAGCACAATAATTCAGCTAAATAAAAACATATCTCCTGAATGAAAAATGCTAAGAATAATTTTTAGTAGCTCGAATCTGAATAGAACTCAATGTGCATTAACTGCAATAATAAGTCTTTAAAATGCATTATTGGCGGTTAAATAAAAATTGGTTCCTTCCTCCGAAAACGCATAATCCAACCTCAATCTCACACGATCTTTTTCATTAAGCGTTATTCTGAGTCCTACACCTCCTGACCATCTAAATCTATTATTAAAAAGATTACTAGTATTATTACTTACGGCAGAAGTAGCTCCAAATACAACACCACCCAACCATCTCCACAACGGACACCTATATTCACTTTGCACAATCATCATGGTACGGTCCTTAAACCTTCTATCCGCATATCCTCTTGCTCTTTTACCACTTCCATAGTAAAACAGTTCACTGAATGGTACATCACCCCAAATATTTCCGAAATATACATTAGATGCAATGATATGATCTGTTTTCAAACTGTAATACTGTCTGATATCAAAATGTATTTTAGTATAAGTTGCATCAGACAAAATCCCTTCATTGGATGTGATTAACCCAAATTCTGCAAGCCATCCTTTACTAGGATGAAATTGGTAATCCTTAGTATCGTATTGAATCAAAGGACCATAACTTAATATTTGCCCACCACCTTGGGCTGCCCAATTATCATTTTCTAAAATGCCATCTAGTTTCAAGTCGGTAATATCATAATTATCGTATCTAGTTTTAGCTCCAACATAAAAATTACCAAAGCGCTGCAATATAGAAGTATGAATCCTTGGATAATTAACATCATAGATCTCTTGATCCTCCAATTTACTTTCATTACCAATTCCATAATGGTTGTAGAAATAGATATAATAGCCTATTTCACCTATCACTTTTAGGTCATCATTATTTTTATAAAGACTGTAAGGAAAGAAAAAAAGTAGTTGTTTATTTTGAGTGTATGCTACTCCTCCATTAAAAGAAGAAGGTCTAGTAGCTGCACCCTCTCCTTTCAATCTAAAGGTAACCACACTAGCTCCCCCAGCTCCAAATCTTGTCTCTGGCAAATAAAATAATACTGGATAAGCCGTAATCTTAAAATTACTAGTCTCTTCGACCTCAACTGTATCCTTTTGAGCAGAAGCATAAGAACAAACTAATGAAATGAATACAAATAAAATTAAGTGTCTTGTCATAGGAACTGGCAATATACAATTGTAATCCATAAGATCGAAGATTTTTTAAGCAGTGTATCTTCTCATGAATTAAATCTTACCTCCTCTGAAACAAAAACGCCCTACTCTATTAGTAAGAACAGGGCGTATATTATTCGTTATAAATCATTTAATTATTCTGAGGATCTATATCATTTAAATCATCGATCGCATCATTAAGATCTTTGGTTGCCTTCTTCACTTTATCTACATCCGATTTCTTCAATTTTTTCTCCACTTTCGGCTTCGATTTTGAATCATTTGGTTCTTCCGAAAAAGTAAATCCCTTAGCATCCGTGCCTATATAAATAGTATCACCTGCTATAAATTCTCCTTTAAGCACTTCTACCGCTAATCTATTTACTAATTCTTTTTGAATTACTCTTTTTAGTGGCCTTGCTCCAAACTGAGGATCATAGCCGAGATCCGTTAAAAGATCTAATGCAGATTCCGATAATTCTATAGCCAATTCTTGTTTAGCTAAATTTTTACGTGTACTCTTCAGCATGAATCCAGCAATGATTTTGATCTCTGCCTTAGTTAATGGCAAGAACATAATTTTATCATCTATCCTATTGAGAAATTCTGGTCTTAAGCTCTCTTTTAGTACATCAAATATTTCCAATTTGGTGGTCTCAATAATATCAGCTCTATGCTTATCTCCAAGTGCATCTAAGTCTTCAAAATTCTCCAATATCGTTTCTGCTCCCATATTAGAAGTCATGATAATGATAGTATTTTTAAAGTTTGCTACTCTACCTTTATTATCCGTGAGACGACCGTCATCTAATACTTGCAATAATATATTAAAAGTATCTGGGTGTGCTTTTTCTATTTCATCCAATAAGACTATCGAATATGGTTTCCGTCTGACTGCCTCTGTAAGTTGTCCACCCTCATCATAACCTACATATCCTGGAGGCGCACCTACTAATCTTGATACCGAATGCTTCTCTTGAAACTCTGACATATCAATACGAGTAATCGCATTTTCGTCATCAAATAA
>CALBEE010000063.1 GCA_937927575.1 uncultured Saprospiraceae bacterium
AACCATGGTGGGGAGGAGGATTTATGTGGAAATGGTTTCCAAATGGTATGGGCCATGAAGGATATTTTGATAAAGATTACACTCCGCAAGGAAAAGAAGCTTCAAAAGTTGTAGCCCAATGGTACGGACAGGAGAGGTAAGTATAAGTTTAAGAGTAAATTTAAATAAGTATAAAGCCAAGATCTAGGTGAATTAATAATCACGGTACAATTTATTGATCCAACTCCAACCAAATTTTTTGGGTAGATATCTCTTTCGATCATTTAATTCATACCGGATTCCAGTAAATACTTTTTTGAACCAAATTTTCTTTACTTCCCCTTTTCGAAAATAGCCATTATAACTTTTTCTTTTAAAAACATGCCTGCCATCTGGTAAGTTAGAAATATCAACAATAGGATCTGATACATTTAATAGCCATCCATTTAATTTGATCTGTGTCGGTTCTCTTATTTTCAATATTTCAAAATGAATAGTTAATTCTCTATGAACAATCGGTGATCCAATAATTTTACTGCCATTTGAATCTAAAATATCAAGATGAGGATAAACAGAATTACCTATCTCATTGAATCTTTGAATATCCATAACTACAGTATCATTAAGTCTTTTCAAATCTAACACGACCATAATAGAGTCTTCATTCGATACTGTCAATTCTAGTGAATCGCCAACACATTTATACGTACCAAAGCCCTGATATTGATAATCTTCAAATATTCGATTACCGTCTTTATCACTACGTATAGAGTGACTATCGGTCCAACTTTTTATAAAAAATGAATCAGTTTTTGTCAAACGAAATGTACTTCCTGCAAATGCCATTCCCTTACCCTTTGGATTAGAAGTATATAATCCAGGTGTGCGACAGCTAGTCAAAGTGAACAATACTCCAAGACAGATATATAAATTGACTATAGACTTTCTACTTTTCATTATTAGTGAATCTTCTATCTAATAAAATATTCATTTCCTTGTTGATCAATATATCCATACTTTCCTATCTCATATTCTACCAAGGCAAATCCATCTGCTAATGATTCTATCGAATAATATTTAGGCGAAATGAAATCATCATTATAGTGCTTTTCTTTTATAAAACCCCAAAATCCATTCTTCTTAACACCAAATACATCATCAGTTCCCTGACCACAAAAATCACAACGAAACAATTTTACTTCTTCATATTCAAATTTAAGATTTTGAATAACGCTATCAATATTAGACCAATATGTTCCTTCGTGAGAAATAGCTTTGAGGTTATCCTTTTCTAAATACATTAATTGATAGGATAATGGTACAATTGTATCAAACATCGGCTTTATGGTATCACTCATTATCTTATTATGAATAAACCCATATTTACCACGGCCATTTACTATTTCTAAATTTCGACTTATTCTTGGTCTTGTACAATAATGAGTGCCACATCTACCGAATACTTTCTGATTTTTCCTGCCATGGATATCTATATTATAGCTTTTGCCCTTTCTCTTTACATCGGCAAATAGAAAATTAAAATCCTCCGCCTCATCATACTTAGCCTTTATAACCATCTTTCCATTTGTATCAATATAGCCATACTTCCCCTTTAACTTCACCCTATACCTACCTGATGTCGAAGGAAACGCTTCTTCATACTTGGGGCATACTATGATATCTTTATTCTTATTCATAAATCCCCATTTGCCATTATTGTAAAATGGTACAATCATCTCCGACGATTGAGACATTAGACTCGTACTAATCAAAAGAAAAATTAAGCTGCAAAGAAATCTAGACATTTGTGGATGAATTAAATATTATAGTATTTTTAATCTTTTACAAGAGCTATTTTTAAAGCTCACTTATAAGACGAAGAAGTATGATCATTTACACAGTTGAAGACCTACAAAAAAAATTAGACAAAGAAAGAGCTAAAGGAAAAACCATAGGATTTACTCCCACTATGGGTGCTTTACATGATGGTCATGGCGAACTAGTACGTCTTTCTTTAGAGCGAAATGATGTAAGTGTCGTAAGCATCTTTGTCAATCCTACACAGTTTAATGAAAAGTCTGATTTAGATAGTTATCCACGAACATTAAAGGCGGATGAAAAGCTATTAAAGAAATTGGGCAAAGTGATCATTTTCGCCCCTTCTCCATCAGAAGTATATCCTAAAGGGCTAAAGACTAAAGTAAAAGTAGACCTAGGAGGATTAGATGAACAAATGGAAGGTGCTTTTCGTCCAGGCCATTTTGAAGGTGTAGTGCAGGTCGTAAAACGACTTTTGGACATCGTCAATCCCACACAACTGTTTATGGGTCAAAAAGATTTTCAACAGTTTACTATTATTCAAAAGATGATCGATGAGCTATCTATTGCGACTCAACTTGTGGTAGTACCTATTCAGCGTCAAGATGATGGACTGGCTAGAAGCTCACGTAATGTGAGGCTATTACCTGAAGACAAATCTCGTGCAGTGATAATTTATAAAACGCTTAAAGCCATCAAAAGAAAGAAATCTCAAATGACTCCAAAGGAGTGTATTCAATATGCCATGAAACGTTGTGATTTGGACGGATTCCGACCAGAATATTTTGATATAGCGGATGGTTATACACTTAAGAGTATCAAATCCTGGGACAAACATAAGTATGTGGTCTGCTGCTGTGCAGTTTGGGCTGGAGAGGTAAGATTAATAGATAATATGATAATGAAAAAACCTAGATCATTGAAGTTGTATTAGTCACACAGTTCGAGCTTTTTTACTGTGCGCAGCTTTTACTTTCTACTGGTAAACCATCAACAGACACCCACAGATCGCCATAGATATTTGAATAACAATAATTCGTACTAATCTTGCTTGTAAACTCTGCAAATTTCAAAAAGTCTACATGCTTTAGCGTCATCCCCAACACTTGTTTCGATTCACCAGGTGATAACACAGAATTAGATATTCTATTCGTATACACATTTGTAGGAATAGCATCTGGACATAGCTTTAAAACATAGGTAAAGGGTGAACCTTCCAATGGTTGCCCATCGTAATATAATTCTAGGTTTTTAATAAGTGCTGGCCCAACTCCTTTATTCTCCACTACTAACGAAAATTCCGCGTCTTCATCTTTTATCGCAGTATCCACCTGGGGTATGACATAAGGCCAAATCGAAGCTTTTGCAGATTCTGACATAGACTGTTGTTGTTTTTGCATAATACTTGTCTCGACAAGCGAAATTATCATCGTACAAATACTTATTACAACTGCTATTAAGGCTAATACTACACCCAGATCCGGTCCTTTCTTATTATCCGCCATTTTTTGATTCTTGAAGTTAATAGCATGAAAATAATGGAATTTGGTCAAAAAGTGTTTCCCTTTCTTGTTTTCGTAAATAGCACGTACCTTTACGTCATGTTATTACAAATACACAAATCAAAAATCCATAGAGCGACGATCACCCAAGCGGATCTTAACTATGTTGGCTCTATAACAATAGATGCTGATCTTGCGGATGCAGCCAATCTTTACGAAGGTGAAAGAGTACAGATCGTTAATAATAATAACGGTGAAAGGATCGAAACTTACGTCATTAAAGGAGAGCGTGGAAGCGGAACCATTTGTCTTAATGGAGCAGCGGCACGAAGATGTCAAGTAGGTGATATCGTAATCATCATTTCATATGGCCTAATGACTCCTGAAGAAGCCAAAGAACATGTACCTACTGTAATCTTTCCAGACGAAAACAATAGACTCAACTAATTGTCTAGCGCTGTTAAAAACGTATTTAAAACTCTAATATTCTTTGGAATAGGGTTTGCGGCGTTGTATTGGGTATTCCACAATCAACAGATTGCCTTCGAAGAGCAATGCATGTTAGAAGGCACTGACCTTGATAACTGTAGTCTCTGGGATAAAATGGTGACTGATCTATCAAGTGCAGATTTCGGTTGGATAGCTATCGTTATACTCTGTTTTATGATCAGCAATCTTAGTAGAGCACTCAGGTGGAATATGCTATTAAAGCCTTTAGGTGTAGATACCAAATTATATAATTCATTTGGTTCGGTAATGATTGCCTACTTCGCTAATCTCACTATTCCTAGATCAGGAGAAATCATACGTTCTGTAATGATCAGTCGATATGAAGATGTAGAAGTGGAGAAAGCCATGGGTACTATAGTCACAGATAGGATTATAGATGTCATAAGTCTGCTCATTGTAATAGGTTTAGCTTTCATTCTATCATTTGGCAAGATGACTAGCTATTTCAAGGAAAACATGGACCTTGATAATACTTTGATTCGTATTATATCGCTACCTGTTTTAGGTACTTTAGCAATTATAGGAATAATTACATTGTTCTTAATCTATAAAAATTGGAATACACTCATATCCACCAAACTAGGTAAAAAGATCCACAAAATCATTTTAGGGTTTGCTGACGGAATTAAGTCCATCAAGGATGTCGAAAACGTACCCATGTTCATCTTTCATTCTGTGATGATATGGGCTATGTATTATCTGATGACTTATCTCTGTTTTTTAGCATTTGCTCCTACTGCCCACTTAGGTTTAGTAGCAGGTTTGACTGTATTTGTATTCGGTAGTTTGGGTATCGTATTCCCTTCTCCAGGAGGAATGGGAAGTTACCATTACTTAGTAGGAGAAGCATTAGGTTTTTATGATATCAGTGGTGCAGACGCTTTCTCTTTTGCTATGATAGTGTTCATCTCTATCAATCTGTTTTGTAATATATTCTTTGGGTTAATCTTCGTGATAGCCTTGCCTATTGTCAATAAGAGGAAGTAGTAATATTGCCCTTTACTAGATCTACTCTACTTCTAAATATGCTAGTTATAACCTTTATTTTAAGCATGTAATTCTATGATCTTAGTACAAGCTGTATCGATCAAATCATATACATGACCAAATCCACCTTCATAGTAAGGATCTGGTACAGCTCTATTTTGTCCTGGATAAGTATAATTCAATAAAATTTTCACCTTCTCTCTATCACTTTCATTCCGAGCCAGATTAATAACATTCTGATAGTTACTAGAATCCATTACTAGAATCAAATCAAACCGATCAAAATCCTGAACGATGAACTTTCGCGATCGCTGGTATTCAATATCGACACCTCTTTCTTTGGCTACTGCTATCGAACGTTTATCCGCCTTCTCACCATCATGCCATCCGGAAGTGCCCGCACTATCGACATGCCAATCCAAGTTTGCTTCCTTTACTTTAGCCGCTAGGATTCCTTCAGCTAATGGTGATCTACAGATATTTCCTAGACAAACCGCTAATACATTCATATTCTGACTATTTATTCAGCCTAAATGTAAAGCAGTTTTCCAAGATCCTCATGTTTTTAAATCACTTGACCGCATATTCTTAACTTAACGAGTACATTTGCACTAATTATCATACACATCATAAAGTGAAAATAGTAATCGCAGGCGCTGGAGATATAGGGTTTCACCTATCTAGATTGCTCTCTAACGAACTCAACGACATCGTCTTAATAGACTATGATGAAGACGCTCTAGAACATGCAAAGGATCATCTAGATGTACTTACCATGTCTGGTGATGCTACATCGCTAGAAACGCTTGAAGATGCTGGAGTTTCTGATTGCGATATTTTTCTAGCTGTAACCACTTCCGAAAGTAGTAACTTAATTAGCGCCATCATGGCCAAGAAGATGGGTGCCAGTCGGACGATTTCAAGGCTAACGAAACTAGAATACATGAAGCCTGATAAACAGGAAATGTTTCGTGAATTGGGTATCGATAAAATAATCAGTCCTACACAATTAGCAGTACAAGAAATCAATAGATTACTCGATCACTGTGAAGTGACTGACCATTTCGAATTTGAAGATGGAAAACTTTCCTTAGTTGGGATTACGATTGACGATGATTCTCCTTTAATCAATCGGTCTATTGCACAAGCGGCAAAATATATCGACTCATTAGTATTTCGTCCTATAGCTATGCTAAGAGGTCAGAGTACGATCTTACCTAGAGCCGATACTATTTTTCGTAGAAAAGATCATGTATACTTCATTACTCCCAATAATGAACTCGATGATCTTATGCAAGCATTGGGTAAAGAGCCTGTACAAGTGAAAAATGTAATGATCGTAGGTGGAAGTGCAATGGGACTTTATACCGCTAGGGCATTAGAGAAAATGTACAACGTCAAGCTCATCGAAAAGGATAAAAAACGCTGTAAAGTACTGAGTGAAAAATTAGATAAAACTTTAGTAATTAAAGGCGATGCTAGCAATGTAGAATTGCTCAAAGAAGAAGGCTTAGAAAGTATGGATGCCTTTATCGCTTTGACTGGAAATAGTGAGACGAATATAATTACGAGTTTGTTTGCAGAGGAAGGTGGAGTAGATAAAACTATCGCTTTAGTGGACAATACAGATTATACGCATATATCGATGAATATCGGAATCGATACATTGATCAATAAAAAACTTATTGCCGCTAATAACATTTTTAGATTCGTTAGAAAAGGAAAAATTGAGGCCATTACTGGTATACACGGTGTCAATGCAGAAGTCATTGAATTCGTAGTACACAAGAGTAATAAATTGACTCGTAAGCCACTTAAGGAATTAAGATTTCCTTCTAACTCTATTATTGGAATGGTAATAAGAGGTGAAGAAAATATCATTCCTACTGGAGAGTTTATATTCGAAGTAGGAGACAAAGCAATCATCTTTGCTTTACCCAAAGCGATTAACAAAATCGAAGCTTTATTTAGATAATTATGAAGATCAGCATCAAACCTATTTCCAATGTAGTAGGAGTACTTCTGATTATACTCGGTATCGCTATGTTGAGCTGCATTCCTTTTAGCTATCTATATGATGAAACTGATCTTTGGGCATTAGGAGTTGCTGGTGGATTGAGCGTTTTATTTGGAAGTATTTTTTGGTTATACAAATGGAAATCAAGCGCTAACGTGAATAAGCGTGAAGGATATCTGATTGTGGTATTATCGTGGGTATTCATGACGATCTTTGGTGCACTACCGTATTACTTTAGTGGTGTATGCGGAGTGACGGATTCTTTATTTGAATCTATGTCAGGATTAACCACAACTGGTGCTTCTATATTCAATGATATTGAATCTCTTCCTCATGGCATATTACTATGGAGAAGTCTATCTCAATGGATCGGCGGCATGGGAATTATAGTTTTGACCATCGCACTTTTTCCTCTACTAGGCATTGGTGGAATAGAATTATTTGTAGCTGAATCACCCGGTCCTACATCTACCAAAATTCATCCTAGAATAAAAGAAACTGCAAAAAGTCTTTGGATACTTTATTGTGGATTTACTGCGGTGCTATCCATCATTTTATACTTTGAAGGTATGGGTGCATTTGATGCGCTGAATCATGGATTAACCACAATGGCCACTGGAGGCTTCTCAACAAAAAATGCAAGTATCGCTCACTTTAATAGTCCAGCAATTGAATATACCATCACATTCTTCATGCTTATAGCGGGTACTAATTATGCTGTTATTTATTTGATGCTCAAAGGGAAATTTAAACTCGCATGGAAAAATGACGAATTTAGATTTTACATCCGTCTTCTTCTTGGACTTGCTGTACTCTTGACTTTAGCTATTTTCAATGTTACGCACATGGGTTTTGAAGAATCTTTCCGCAAGGGGACATTCATGCTGATCTCAATGTTGACGACTACTGGCTTTGTGACTGCAGATTATACAACATGGCATGCAGGCTTAACCATGTGTTTCTTTCTATTATTATTTATGGGTGGATGTGCAGGTTCAACAGCAGGAGGAATAAAAGTCATTAGGCATTATATATTAATGAAAAATACTTTTTACGAGTTTAAAAGAATACTTCACCCAAGAGCAATCATCAGAGTGAAGCTAAATAACGCTATGGTTTCTGGAACGATTATGACTCATATTTTGGTCTTCATTCTGCTGTACTTAGCTTCTTTTGTTTTTGGCGCCATTATACTCACAATATTGGGTATGGATTTTATATCATCTTTTGGTGCTATCGCCACATGTTTGGGAAATGTTGGACCAGCTATCGGTGATGTAGGACCTATGAATAATTTTGCTGGCATTCCAGAATCTGCAAAAGGTTTCCTTTCCTTTATGATGCTTATCGGCCGATTAGAAATATTTACGGTAATCATAATTTTTACCCCCTACTTCTGGCGCAATAGATAACTCCTAACATCCGTGCCTCATCTTTACTATCAATGAATAGTTAACACAACAACTAAAGTTCAGTTTTTTAGTTAGGGTTGATAGCTTTGTTTCAACAAGAAAAATAAATAATCCCTTAAGTATGAGATTACTACTAGTCACATTGACCACATTGTTATTTACTCTAGCTTTATCAGCCCAGCGACCGGGCGGTAAACGAGGTGGTAAAGGGATGAAAAAAATCACTATCAAAGGCGAGCTGGTAGATGGTGAGACCAATCAATCATTAGAATTTGCAACTATATCAGTCCATTCGACTACAGACTCTACACTTATAGGAGGTGGCGTTACAGATCTTGACGGCAAATTTTCTATTGAATCACCTAGTGCAGAAATCTATTTAGCATTAGACTTCATTGGATATAAAACGACTAGGGTTTCTACAATTCCTCAAGCCAACGAAATGAAAATTATCGATATGGGTTTGATTTCATTGTCGCCTGATGGTGTAAAACTAGATGACATTCAGATTACAGCAGAGCGAAGCGAAACCACTTTTGCATTGGATAAGAAAGTATTTACCGTCGGCAAAGATCTGGCTAACCGCGGAGGTACGGCACAAGAAATTTTAGATAACGTGCCTTCAGTGACTGTAGATGTAGAAGGAAATGTAAGTCTCAGAGGAAGCGAAAATGTACGTATACTCATAGATGGCAAACCATCAGGTTTGATCGGCATTGGAGAAAGTGGAGGCTTAAGATCGATACCTTCCAATCTGATATCACAAGTAGAAGTAGTGACTAATCCTTCTGCTAAATACGAAGCTGCAGGTACCGCCGGAATTATCAATATAGTACTCAAAAAAGATAAGCGAACTGGATTTAATGGGAGTTTTGAAATGACTTTAGGAAATCCTCAGCAGTATGGTGCTGGAGCCAATATCAATTATAGGAGCGGTAAAGTAAATTGGTTTGCAAGTTATAATCTCCAATATCGAGAAGGACCAGGAAGTGGTGTCGCCTATCAAAATTATTACCAAGGAGATTCCACATTGATTACGCAAATTGATAGGGCCATGGAGCGAAGTGGACTATCGCATAATATGAGATTTGGAGCGGATTATTTTTTATCTGATAACCAAACCTTAACGGCATCACTTAACTATCGTTTGGGAGATGATGATAATCTAAATACGATCACATATAGAGATTTAACTGTACCTGGAATATTATCTACAACAGAAAGAATAATTCCAAGTTTTGACGATCCATATACCTACAGAACTGATAATGAAACTGAAGATGAATCTAAACATGAATATAGTTTAGACTATCGAAAAAAATACAAAGAAAAAGGAAGGTCGCTCAGTGGAAGGCTAAGCTTTCAGGATAATGGAGAAACTGAAAAATCAATCTTTGCGAATCAATTATTTCAATCTGGAATTTCTTTAGGTGATATCACTAAACAACAAATATCTACCAATGATGAAAATGAAAAACGCACATTAATTCAGGTAGATTACAAACATCCAATTAATAAGGATAGTAAAATCGAAATAGGCGGACAAACCAGCTTACGAAATATTAAAAATGATTTTGAAGTCTCTGAAAAAGAGGGAGAAGAATTCGTGGAGATATCTGAACGTACTAATGATTTTCAATACAATGAAGATGTGCATGCTGCCTACCTTATCTATGGTTCAAAAATTAATAAATGGTCATACCAAATAGGTATGAGGTCAGAATATTCTATTGTGAAAACGGAACTAATTCAAACTCAAGAAATCAATGATAGGGATTATTTTGGTTTATTTCCAAGTGCCTTTCTCAATTACGAATTACCTGCTGGTCAATCTTTACAAGTGAGTTATAGTAGACGAATTCAACGTCCAAGATTTTGGGATCTTAATCCTTTTTTCTCGTTCACAGACGAAAGAAATTTTTTTAGTGGTAATCCTAATCTTGATCCGGAATATACCGACAGCTATGAAACTCAGTATATCAAAATTTTTGAAGATGGAAATATTGGAGGTAGCATTTATTACCGACATACAGAAGATGCCAGACAACGAATAAAAGAAGTCGATCCGATAGAAGGAACCTCTGTAACTATGCCAGTTAATTTATCTACACAAGACAATGTAGGTTTAGAATTATTATTTTCTTACAGTGGTATTGATTGGCTAAGATTAGATGGTAATACTAATATATTTAGAGCGCAAACTACAGGACAATTTAATGGTCAAAATTTCGATGCTGACACATACACTTGGTCAGGTCGATTGACCTCTAGATTTACTTTTTGGAATGGATCCGATTTCCAAATCAGAACCAATCACAGAGGAGGAAGAGAAACTGCTCAAGGCACAAGAGGAGCTGTAACTTCTATTGATTTAGGATTCACTAAAGATCTTCTCAATAAAAATCTCACACTTACGCTAAGTGTCAGAGATCTATTCAATAGTCGTAAACGTATCTATGAGAGATTCGGTCCAGATTTTTACGAAGACGGTACATTCCAATGGAGAGCTAGAGCTATGTCACTTACGGCTAACTATCGTATCAATATGAAAAAACAAAGATCCAAAAGAGGTGGCCGAGGACAAGGTGAAGGAGGCGGCGATTTTTAAGCGGAAATCAGCCTTTTTTGATAATACACTTCTGCATTTCCCATAAGGAAGAACCTTAATTGAGTCGACCAAACAAAAATTTTAGCCCAATCTAAAAATTAGTCTATCTTAGCGCTGTAATATAGTATACTATGCACTTATCAGCCACAGAAGAGAACTATCTAAAAGTCATTTATAAGATTGCGGAGCGAGAAAAAAAATCAGCCAGTACAAATACTATTGCTAAGTATATAGGTACCGCTCCTGCATCTGTCACCGATATGTTAAAGCGATTAGCTAGTAAGCAATTGATCAATTACCAAAAGTATCGAGGGGTTACACTTACGACTTCTGGAGGAAAAGAGGCTACACAGTTGATCCGAAGACATAGATTATGGGAAGTATTCTTAGCTACCAAATTGAGATTTAGTTGGGAAGCTGTGCATGATATCGCTGAAGAACTTGAACATATCAAATCAGATGAACTGGTAAATAGATTAGATGCCTTCCTAGACTATCCAAAGTTTGATCCACATGGTGACCCTATACCTAATGCACAAGGGAAATTTACCTTGAGAAACCAAATGGCTTTGATAGATGCCCTACCTGGAAACAAGGTAGTGCTATTAGGCGTACGCGAACATGAAACCAGTTTTCTAGAATATCTCAATGGTCTAAATATCAGTCTCGGTACAGAATTTACAGTCAAAGCCTTCAACCACTTTGATAAGTCTATGAACATACTTATAGACCATAATAGAGAGACCTTACTATCAGAGAAAGTATGTCAAATTTTACTCGTCAAAAAAATCTAAAATGATTAAAAATATACTCACGACTTTACTCATACTCTTTGCATTTATAAGCTTTTCTCAAGATAAGATTAAGGTAGTTTCTTCGGCTTCTATCTTTCAAGATATGGCTAAAAACATAGGTGGAGACAAGATCATCTCTGAGAGTATAGTACCCATAGGTGGCGATCCACATACTTACACCCCAAAACCCAGTGATGTAGAATTGGTTTCTTCTGCTGACCTCATCTTAATTAACGGACTTACCTTCGAAGGATGGATTAATGAGCTCATTGAAAATAGCGGAACCAAAGCAAAAGTAGTATTGATTACGGAAGGAGTAGATCCTATTACAAGCGAAAAATATCATAACGCATCAGATCCTCACGCATGGATGGATGCTAGTAAAGGCGTTCAATACGCGTATAACATATCGGCAGGTCTGGCCGCTGTAGATCCTGATAATGCTTTGTATTATGCTGATAATGGTGCTAGATACTCGGCAGAAATAAAGAAGGTAGATCAATATATCAAAACTCAAATAGCCACTATACCTAAAGCGCAAAGGATCTTAGTTACTTCCCATGATGCCTTTCAATACTACGGTAAAGCATATGATATTACTTTGAACGCCATCATAGGTATCTCTACAGAATCTGAAGCTCAAAGTAAAGACGTCCAACGTGTAGTCGATGCCATACGAAAAAGCAATATCCCTGCGGTATTTATTGAGAGCACAATTAACCCCAAAATGCTAAAGCAAATTGCTAGTGATACTGGAGTAAAAATTGGTGGAGAGCTATATGCCGATAGCATTGGAGATGAAGATAGTGAAGCACCTACTTATCTTAAAATGCTTACGCATAATACAGATGTGATTGTCAATGCGCTTACCGGCACTTCCATTGAAAGCACTAAAATAGATGCGGATGACACTTCAAACAACTTATGGATATACATAGGCTTAGGTGCGGTGATGTTACTGAGCTTATTGTTTTTAGTATTGAAAATGAATAAGTAATGAAATCCGAAATTGCCATTTCTGTCAAAGGTCTATCCGTCTCTTACGAACGTAAGCGTGTATTGACTAATATACATCTTGAGATCGAACAAGGAAAAGTCTATGGTGTGATTGGCCCTAATGGTGCAGGAAAGTCCACGCTTTTCAAATCTGTTTTGGGAATGATCGATACCAATACCGGTCAGATGGAAGTACTTCGTGGCGATGTAGAATCTGTAAGAAAAAAGATTGCTTATGTACCCCAACGAGATGAAGTCGATTGGGATTTTCCAGCTACAGTAGAAGACATTGTCTTAATGGGAAGATATCCTCACAAGAAGATACTTCAGCGAATTAATAAAGAAGATCGCAAATTAGCACAAGAAGCATTGGTAGACTTAGGTATAGAAGATTTAGCCAAAAGACAAATAGGTCAGCTTTCTGGTGGACAACAACAAAGAGTTTTTATTGCTAGAGCGCTATGTCAACAGGCCGAAATTTTCTTTCTAGATGAGCCATTTGTAGGAGTAGACATGCTCACTGAAGAAAAGATTATTACCATTTTGCATAAACTTGCGGACGAAGGAAAAACATTACTTGTGGTACACCACGATCTATCCACAGTGGAAGATTATTTTGACAAAGTGATCTTACTTAATCAGCGATTGATAGCATACGGCGATACCAAACAAACCTTTACTCAGACCAATATCAGTAAAGCATATGGTGCCCAATTGACTATCCTTCATCAAACTGGTGGCTTTACAGGGAATTAGTAATTAGAATAGATCGATAGCAATTCATTCGCTATATTGGAGTTCTAATTAACCCAAATAGACATATGCTTTCTTCTATACTTCTTTCTATACCATTTACCAATGATGCGATTACGTTTGGTTTATTGATCTGCATTTTAGCAGCAATATTTTATACCTCTTCATTAGAAAGTGCTGGCTGGAAGCGATTCTATACATTCGTACCTTCCTTATTACTCTGTTATTTTATTCCTGCTTTATTTAATTGGCCTTTTGGTATTATCACGGGTGAAGGTTCCAATCTATACTATGTAGCCTCAAGGTATCTATTGCCTGCGAGTTTAATTCTATTCTGCATTGGGATCGATTTTAAAGGTCTTATTAATCTTGGACCAAAAGCATTAATAATGTTCTTAGCAGCTTCGCTTGGTATTATAATCGGAGGACCCATCGCATTATTTGCCGCTTCTAGTTTGATGCCAGATGTAATCGGAGCAAGTCCAGACGACTTATGGAAAGGATTATCTACCATCGCAGGTAGTTGGATTGGAGGAGGAGCCAATCAAACCGCTATGAAAGAAATTTATGAAGTAGGCGATAATCTCTTTGGTACCATGATCGTAGTCGATGTAGTGGTAGCCAATATCTGGATGGGATTCTTGCTATATGGCGCTAATATCAGCGATAAAATAGATGAAAAATTAGGCGCAGACAATAGTGCTATTACGGATCTCAAAAAACGAATCAGCGATTACCGTGCGAATGTAGAAGAGATGCCCACCGTGAATAAGCTATTCACTTTAATGGCTGTTGCCTTTGGTGGAGTTGCGATTGCGCATCTAGGCTCCGAATTGATAGTGCCTATAATGGAAAATAATAAGGAAACGCTCAAATCCTTAAATCTCACCTCACTGACTTCCAGTTTTTTCTGGATTGTAGTAATTTCTACCACCATAGGATTAGCATTATCATTTACTCGAGCACGAAAGCTTGAAGGCGTAGGCGCTTCTAGATGGGGAAGTATCTTTATATATGTACTAGTGGCTACTATAGGTATGAAGATGAATCTAGGTGAAGTCTTTGATAATCTTGGACTGTTTGCCATAGGAATCATATGGATGTTGGTGCATGTTATCATCCTTTTGATCGTAGCATTCATTATAAAAGCACCATTCTTCTATGTAGCGGTAGGGAGTCAGGCCAATATAGGAGGTGCAGCATCAGCACCAATAGTCGCTTCTGCATTTAATCCTAGTCTAGCTCCTGTAGGTGTACTCATGGCCGTGCTAGGTTATGCCTTAGGAACCTATGGTGCTATAATATGTGCTCAGTTGATGAGTGCCGTAAGTGGATGATGAATCGATAGTATAATATCCATTTCTGGTCTTTGACTATGTTAAAGTTCTCATATCTTATTGATAATCAAGTAGGATACAAGCTCAATAGTAAACGATATAGGCAGATTTGTCAATATATTTTTTATCTTTGCAGCCCTTTGAGAACAACATGACTATGAGTAAGAAAAGAGTACTATTTATCACCCAAGAAATGAATCCGTATACGGCATTGGGTGAAGTTTCTGATTTTGTCAGAAAATTACCACAAAAAACAGTTGAAAAGGGCTTTGAAATAAGAGTTCTGATGCCAAAATTTGGTAGCATCAACGAAAGAAGACACAGACTTCATGAAGTGGTAAGATTATCAGGAATGAATATCATCGTTGATGATGAAGATTACCCATTAATCATAAAAGTTGCCTCACTTCCGGGTGCAAGACTTCAAGTATACTTCTTAGATAATGAGGAGTTCTTTAGACGTAAGTTTGTTTTCCACGATAAAGACGAAAAAGTATACGACGATAATGAAGATCGTATGGTTTTCTTCTGTAAAGGAGCTTTAGAAACGGTTAAGAAATTTGGTTGGGCACCGGATATTATCCACTGCCATGGTTGGATGACTAGTCTAGTACCAAAATACATTAAGACTGTTTACCAAAATGACCCTATCTTCCAGGATAGTAAGATTGTCTATTCTTTATACAATAATGATCTCAGTGATACTTTCTCATCTCAATTTCTTGAGAAAGCTGCCATTAACGATCTAGGTGCGGATCAACTGTCAGAATACATGACAGATGGAAAAGCAACACTCGCTAAAGGTGTATTGAATCATATCGACATACTAGTAGAGGGAAGCGAATCGTTTGATGAAGACGTTAAAGCTCTTGTGGATGCATCTGATGCTAGAGTGATACCTTATGTTGAGGATATCGAAGAGTCAGTAATGCAATGTATCGATCTGTATAAAGAAATTACAGCAGACGAAGAAGAGGAGGAAGCTTAGTCAGAAATTAGTTTAAAATACTTACATGTACAGATTATTGTTAATTTTTACATTTGCTATCACTCTTTTGGGTTCTAGTTGTAATGATCCTATTACTATAGTAAATACGCCAGACGAAGAAATAGATATAATTTACACGGAAGATTTCGTGGTAGAAACCAAAACTATTGTTGGAGAAGTTTCTTCCACATATAATCTTGGAGTCAATTTTAGTACCTATCTCCTTGGATCTCTTGACGACCCAATCTTTGGTAAGAGTACTTCAAATATCAATATAGAATTAGACTACCTCGCAGGGTTACCTGATTTTACTGATGCTATATTAGACTCAGCCGTTCTCATCATGGACTATGATACACTAGGGTTTTACGGAGATAGTACGGCTATTTACAATATTGAAGTGAGACAATTGGTCGAACAAATGAACGTCGATACGATTAGATCTGACACGATCTGGCAAGTAGATCCCACTATCATCGGAAGTAGAACGATCAGACCATCGGCTTACGACTCCTTGACTATCGCGAGTCATTTGGCAGAAGGTGAACTTATAAAAATAGGTCCAGAACTCAGGATTTCACTGGAAAATGACTTTGCGCAAATGATCATCGACGCAGATGAATCTAATTACTTGAGTAGCGCATCCTTATTAGAATTTATTAATGGCCTGCAAATAACTGCGACCACTGATAAAAGTGCCATGATGGGACTTAATTTAAATGACCTGAATAATTTCTCGGGAGTGAATAAGTTGAGAATTTATTACACAGGTCCTGATACTACCGAAATTTTTGATTTCTCCTTTACAGCACGTAGTGCTTCATCCTTTACACATGACTATACAGGTGCAGAAATGGAAGGGTATATTGCAGACGAAAATCACAACGGTAATGATTTTGCCTTTTTCCAAGGTATGTCTGGAGTGGAAGCTGAATTAAGTTTTCCTAATCTAGAAGTACTAAAAGATAATATCATCAATAAAGCGGAACTAGTGTACTACAGCATTGCAGATCCTAGTGAGATGAATGTCATTAATGACCCTATCGATGTAGCTACGGTTACTTATATAAATGAAGATGGTGATAGAACGCTTACCACAGATGCTTCACTAGGTATAAATCCAGGGCCTTACGCCTCTATTTTAGGAGGAAGCCTTGAATTAATTGACGAGCCGAATGGTATTTACCAGACTAGCGTGAATATTACTAGTCACCTCAATACTATCTTCAATTCTGACAACCTAACTACTAATGTAATCCTAACGCCACTCCAACGCTCCGAAAGATCATCAAGAAGCATTATATTTGGATCAGGCAATCCCCAATATAAGCCCGTTCTGAAAATTACATACACTAATATTTAATAAGTAAACACATGTGTGGAATAGTAGCATACATTGGTGACAAGGAAGCATATCCTATCATCATAGAAGGTCTAAGAAGACTTGAATATAGAGGCTATGACAGTGCAGGAATATCTGTACTTAATGGTAAAATACATACGGTAAAGAAAAAGGGGAAAGTACAGGCATTAGAAGATGCGGCAGCCGAATTCGATATGGAAGGAACCGTAGGTATCGGTCATACTAGATGGGCTACCCATGGTAAACCTGATGATATCAACGCACATCCACACAATTCTGGCAACAAGCGATTATCATTAATACATAATGGTATTATTGAAAATTATGCAACCTTAAAGAAAGCTCTTATTGAGTTAGGTCATGAGTTTGAATCTGAAACAGATACGGAAGTACTTATACACCTCATAGAAGAATACCAAACTCGTAATAGCTGTGATTTAGAAGAAGCGGTAAGATTGGCTTTAAAGAAAGTGGTAGGTGCATACGCTATCGTAGTGATGGATAGCCAAGATCCTGATACCATTATAGGAGCTAGAAAATCAAGTCCTCTGGTGCTAGGTATTGGCGAAAATGAATACTTCTTGGCCTCAGATGCATCACCGATCATCAAGTACACCAATAAAGTAGTTTACCTTAATGATGAAGAGATCGTAAAGGTATCTCGTAATGGTGATTTTAGCATCAAAACGATATCCAACGAAATTATAGAATCTCCAACCATCAAAGAGCTAGATCTTAAATTAGAAGAACTGGAAAAAGATGGTTATGATCATTTCATGCTTAAAGAGATTTTCCAGCAACCTACAACGATTGCTGAAAGTATGAGAGGGCGTATCAATGCGGATGAAGGTTGGGTTTTACTTAATGGTTTGGAGAAATACATGACCCGCTTTATGAATGCTAAGCGAATCACCATAGTAGCATGTGGTACTTCTTGGCATTCAGCGCTCATAGCAGAATACTTATTCGAAGAGTTAGCAAGAATACCTACTGATGTAGAATATGCATCAGAATTTAGATATAGAAACCCAATTGTCTATAATGACGACGTAGTTATAGCTTTATCGCAAAGTGGAGAAACTGCGGATACTTTAGCAGCATTAGAATTGGCTAAAGAAAGAGGCGCTTTAATCTATGGTATTGTTAATGTCGTTGGATCTTCTATCGTAAGGATTACTGATTCAGGATCATACATTCATGCTGGACCAGAAATAGGTGTAGCAAGTACAAAGGCTTTCACAAGCCAATTGGTAGTGCTTACGCTAATGGCACTTAGGCTAGGACAGAAGAAAGGAAATATTGCTGAGGGAGAATTTAGAGAACTACTACAAGCAATGGAAGATCTTCCACGTAGAGTAGAAAAGATACTAGAGCTCAATGATCAGATTAAATATATCGCCTCTGAGATCAAGAATAGTAATCATGCGCTTTACTTAGGTAGAGGATTAAATTTCCCAGTAGCATTAGAAGGCGCCTTAAAACTTAAGGAAATCTCTTATGTACATGCTGAAGGATACCCTGCAGCGGAAATGAAACACGGACCTATTGCTTTGATTGACGAAAATATGCCAGTCATTGTAATTGCTACCAACTTGAGCGCGAGAGAAAAAATAGTATCGAATATCCAAGAGGTTAAAGCTCGAAAAGGAATTGTAATTGCTATCGTAAAAGAAGGAGATGACGTGATCAATAAGATGGCAGATTATACGATAGAGATTCCTGGAACTTCAGAGCCATTTACACCATTATTATCAGTGATACCACTTCAATTGTTATCTTACCATATTGCTGTAATGAGAGAATGTAATGTAGATCAGCCTCGTAACCTAGCTAAATCAGTGACTGTAGAGTAAGAATACTCTATTTAGTACCGAAAATAAAAATTATATGAAGCTATACGCTCTAGAATATAACTCGCAAAGAGAAAACTTAATCATTTCTGAACACGGTAGACATGTTCAGAAATTGATCAATCATGCACTTACCATAGAAGACAGAACTAAACGTCAGAGCTTCGTAGAATCAGTAGTCAATCTTATGCATCAGATGAATCCACAGACTAAAAATGTGGCTGAGTATAAAGAAAGATTATGGAAACACGCTTTTAGAATCTCTAACTATAAGTTGGATGTAGATGCTCCAGAAGGTGTAGTCATCACTCCACCAAACGAGGATACTAGAGAATCAAATCTTGGCTATCCGAAGATGGAAAAAAGATTCCGCCATTATGGACGTAATGTCCAAGAGCTAGTGCGCAAAGCCCTTACTATGGAACCAGGCGAAAAAAGAGATGGCTTCGTTGAAATTATCGGATCTTATATGAAGTTGGCTTACCGTACTTGGAATAGAGAGCATTATGTGAATGATGAAATCATCATGGCCGATCTTAGAACTCTTTCTAAAGGAGAATTAGTCATGAGTGATGATATCACTTTTAATAATCTAAAATATACTCCGCCTAAATCAAACAGAAACCGCAACCAAGGAGGTAAGAATAGAAACAATAGAAAGAATAATAGAAATAGCGGTAAAAACAACAATAGAAATAGACATCGTAAATAGATCTCCAATAACGAATAATATTTGATATACATCGTTTACTATCTGAGAGCTATATATTATAAAAATATTTAATACTTTAGAGCCAATATTCCACATGGAGTATTGGCTTTTTTAATTAATATGAATATATACTATGAGTAGCGAATCATTTAGAGTACAAGGAAATGCGAAATTAAGCGGTGAAATCACCCCTCAAGGAGCAAAAAATGAAGCTTTGCAAATATTAAGTGCCGTACTATTAACGGCCGATAAGGTGCGTATCAATAATGTGCCAGATATCCTTGATGTACGTAAGCTCATAGAACTATTAAAAGGCTTGGGTGTAAAGGTCGAAAGACATGCAGATGAAGAATTTACTTTTCAAGCCGATGATATAGATTTAGATTACTTTGCTTCACAGACTTATCTAGATAATGCCAAGCGCATCAGAGGGTCTGTAATGCTGATGGGTCCTTTATTAGCAAGGTTTGGCCGCGCGTACCTTCCAAAGCCTGGTGGAGATAAAATCGGTAGACGAAGGCTAGATACCCACTTTGGAGGATTCAAGAAGTTAGGGGCAGATTTCAAATTTGACGAATCAGGAGAGCAATTTTTCCTAGAAGCTGAGCAGCTAAAAGGAACGTACATACTCATGGACGAAATCTCAGTTACGGGTACAGCTAATATAGTAATGGCAGCCGTACTTGCAGAAGGAAAAACACAGATATACAATGCAGCTTGTGAGCCTTACCTACAGCAACTCTGTAAAATGCTTAATCGCATGGGAGCCAAAATTCAAGGTGTAGGTTCGAATTTACTTACAATCGAAGGCGTAGAAAAACTAGGTGGTACGGAACATAGAATTCTACCTGATATGATTGAGATCGGTAGTTTTATTGGAATGGCAGCCATGACGCAATCTTCAATAACGATCAACAATGTATCCGTACCTGATCTTGGTGTAATCCCTGCTACATTCCGTAAGATGGGAATCCAATTGGATATCCAAGATGATAATATACATATACCAGCACAAGACGTTTACGAAATTCAGAACTTCATAGACGGATCTATATTGACCGTGTATGATTCTCCTTGGCCAGGATTTACACCAGATCTAATGAGTATACTTCTAGTCACTGCTACGCAAGCCAAAGGCTCTGTACTCATCCACCAAAAGATGTTTGAAAGTAGACTATTCTTTGTAGATAAGCTGATAGATATGGGTGCTCAGATTATATTATGTGATCCACATAGAGCAACTGTAATCGGTATGGCTAGACAAAGTCAGCTAAGAGGTATACAAATGAGTTCGCCGGATATCAGAGCAGGAGTTTCACTATTAATCGCAGCATTATCTGCCAATAGTGAAAGTATCATTCATAATATTTCTCAGATAGATCGAGGATATCAAAATATAGACACTAGACTCAATGCACTTGGTGCTCAGATTGAGAGAATCACTGTATAATAATATTATTAAGCGTTACAAAAATGGGCTGCACCTTGAAAGTGTAGCCCATTTTTACTTTATCTTGCCATCATGGGAAACATCTTTAATCAGGATTTTCAAGAATTCATTGAGTCTTTAAATAAATCAAATGTCGATTATCTACTCGTAGGAGGATATGCTGTAATCCTATATGGTTATTATCGTACGACCGGTGATCTAGACATATGGATTAATCCTACAGAAACAAATTACAAAAAGATGAATATCGCGTTTAATGAATTTGGAATTCCCACTGATGCTATTAGTCTAAAGGATTTTCTTGATTTTGAAAGTAATGAAGTATTTACTTTTGGCCGTCCACCGGTAAGTATCGATATATTGACACAAGTTAAAGGTCTCAATTTTTCAGAAGCCCAAAAATGTAGTGTGATAAATGAAACAGAAGGTTTTCCTATTAAACTTATATCTTACAAGGAACTGATTAAGGCTAAAAAAGCTTCTAATAGATACAGAGATATTAATGATATTTCACATCTAGAAGAAGAATAATTATGGAACGATTAGATAAATCTGCATTTAAAAAACATTCTTTTAAAGAAGCTGACCGCAATCGAGCCTATTGGATGTCTAAAACGCCAATGGAACGTCTTATAGCAGCACACAGACTTTCACTCCGAGCATATGGCTACGATCCAGATCATCCACCAAGAATGGATAAGAACCATTTTTCAAGAAGAACGAGAGAAAATTAAAACGATGAAACTGTAGGCGCATCGAGTAAAATTCAAGGTAACAATGGTAGTAGGCTCTACTTGCTTCTTTGCGTAACGTATTCTATCAACATCTTGAGCGATGCCTTTGTCTCGTTATCTGGAAATTCATCTAATATATCGAAAGCTTCTTGCTGGAAATCTAACATCTTTTGAGTCGCATATTCTATCCCACCACTACCCTTCACAAAGCTGATGACCTCATTGACATACTTCTTATTTTTCTCTGACTTACTTACGTATCTGATATATTTTTTGCGGTCAGAATTGGAAGCATTTTGCAATGCATAAATCAGAGGGAGCGTCATTTTTTTCTCCTTGATATCAATACCCAAAGGCTTCCCAATATCTTTATCGCCATAGTCAAATAGATCGTCTTTGATTTGAAAAGCCATGCCTATCTTTTCGCCAAACAATTGCATGCGTTCTATTAATTTGGGATCATCTGTCGTTGTCGAAGCTCCTACTGCACAAGAAGCAGCTAAAAGACTTGCCGTTTTACGATTGATGATATCGTAATATACCTCTTCTTTGATATCTAGTCTACGGGCTTTCTCTTGTTGCAATAGTTCTCCTTCTATTACCATCTTCACAGATCTAGAAAGTAATTTCAATTGATGAAACTGATCATTCTCTAAGGCGATCAATAAGCCTTTAGACAAGAGGTAATCTCCTACTAAGACGGCTATCTTATTTTTCCATAGGGCACTCACAGAGAAAAAACCTCTTCTCTTATCCGCATCATCTACAATATCATCATGGACAAGAGTAGCCGTATGTAGTAGCTCCACCATACTAGCCGCCAAATGAGTGTTCTTATTGATATCACCATGTAATTGGGCAGTCAAAAACACTAACATTGGTCGCATCTGCTTACCCTTTCTTTGTACTATATAGTACATGATCTTATCTAAAAGGGCAACATTAGACTTCATAGAATCACGAAAATGTGACTCAAATTCTTTGAGCTCATTTACGATTGGTGATTGAATCTGTTTGAGAGAGGGTTTCATGAATACCTTAATAGGCGATGGTGTGTCGTTTATGTTTGCGAAAGATACATCTTATACCGATGGCTCATCGATTTGAAGCCATAAATATCTACATATACCTATCAATATTATCGCTGTTTTGTTTAGTTCAAGGCATACTATATTCCTATAAGCATCGAGTATTAAGGTATATATCGATATCTGTGATAAAAATTTAACTTTGTAATTAAATATAAGTAGGCATTTATCCGTGTTAGAATTTTTTAGACGTAATCTCTTTTTGAACAGTCTGATGCTGTTACCGTATACTATACTGGTAAGGATAGAAAGTCTAATGCATGCCGACCAACCGACTTATGCCGGAGATCTATCTCCATTTATCGCTTGGGTCAATGAATTGATACCATCGATATTAGTTCAGAATATTTTTGCTTGTATCATCGTATTCTTACAGGCAGTCTATATCAATAGAATTGTAGTAAAACATCGAATGGGTATCGAAATCACCCTTTGGCCTGGAGTCGTTTATATTTTACTTTGTTCTATGATTCCTCAGTTTACCTATCTATCTGCGGTATTGATTGCCAATACTTTTATCCTAGCTGCGTTTTCAGATATTTTCAAAATATACAAACGCCCTTTTGCTGTAAAGTTTATATTCAATAGTGGTGTTTTTATAAGTATTGCCGCAATGCTATATCCACCTTATATCGCATACTTGCTCGCTGGATTTATAGGATTGGCAATTATAAGATCATTCAAAACGAAAGAAATGCTTCAATATCTGTCTGGCGTTTTGGTACCTTTTATTCTCTATGGAAGTTGGACATTTTACAACAGCGTTTTTCAAGATAAAATGGGAGCTTTAATTCATAACAAATTTGGATTCCCAGCTGATATTATTCCCCAAGACAAGTATGGTTATATCTATTTAGGGATCATCCTTTTGATAATCATGATTGCCGTATTTTCTTACGGAACATACAGCATGAAAAAGAGTATTCAAGTACAGAAAAAAATAGATATCCTCTTTTGGATGATTGGAAGCGCAATGATCGCCTTATTTATCAATGAGCATCTTACATTAGATCACTTACTTATGCTCTCTATTCCTCTCGGTATTTTACTAAGTATGAATTTATTGAAAATGAAAAGTGTGATCACTACAGAGATGATTCATTTAGGAGTTCTGATTCTGATGGGATTCCTTCATTTTGGTGTATTGACCCTCTAGTTATTATAGAAAATCAAAATAAAAGTTAGCGATATCCCAAGATGAATCTTCTATTAGTTAATTATATATTAATCGATACTTGATCATAGAACTCGGCCTAGTATTAGTATACATTTGAACTGTATGATAAGGGTTTGGGGCTGTTTATTTCGACTATTGCTAAACGACCAATAACTTATCCATTTAAAAAAATAAATCATTCGTAGCTATGTATCTTCTCAATATTCTTTTTTTATCGCTTACAAGTTTGGGATTAATAAATCAAAGCAATACGATGGCAGATCCTATCACATGGACCTTTAGTGTGGAGAAAGTATCAGATGGAACATTTGATATCGTTGCCGTAGCTGACATACAAAAAGGTTGGTTTTTATATTCTCAAGATAACGGAGATGATGGTCCAGTTCCGACTAGCTTTGAATTTAGTCCATCGGATAAAGTGACTATGACTCAAGATGTGAAAGAAGAAGGAGAACTCATCAAAAAGCACGATGAACTCTTTGAAATGGTCATATCCAAATATAAATCCAAAGTAACTTTTAGACAACGGTATAAATCTTCTGATGCTACAGGAGCCATCAAAGGATATGTCACTTATATGACTTGCGATGGATTAAGGTGTCTACCACCTAAAGATGTGGACTTCAATGTGAGCTTATAATAGCTTCTTTAGCCTTTATTTCTATATTTTCGTGTGTTCTATGAAGTATACTTGTAGACAAAACGAAAAACACTTACTTGATTGTAAGTAGAATTGATATTACCAATTGACCTACATGATGATTTTCTTCTCTCAGCGATAAGAAGAGTATTCATGAGTTATTATTTAATTAATCGATAGTAAACCCTATCTATCATGATGAATAAAATATTATTCTCTCTATTAGCCATCCTTACATTCGCTAGTACTTCCTATAGTCAAATCGTAGATCCAGTAAAATGGAAAATTGAAATAGAACCTGCAGAAGACGGAAAATACAATATCGTATATACCGCTACTGCCGAAAAAGGTTGGACTGTATACTCACAGCATACTGCCGATGATGGTCCAGTACCCACAGAAATCACTTACGAGGATTTTTCTGGAATAAGCCTTATCGGCGATAATGTAGAAACTGGACATAAAAAAGAAGGTCCAGATCCATTATTTGAGGGTGTCAATGTAGTGAAATACCTAGCCGACGAGCCTTTTATCATTAAGCAGAAGATTGCCGTCAAAGATGCCTCTAAGCCTGTTGTTGGTTATCTCACTTATATGACTTGTGATAATAAGCGTTGTCTACCTCCACAGGATGTAGAGTTTTCCCTAGAATTACCCGATGGTATTGCTAAAAGTGATGCGGGTGCAGCGCCGATTACTTTTACTATGGGTGATGATGTGGAAGATGATCAACCCAGTGGCATACTCAATCCTGTCAAATGGAATTGGAAAAAAGAAAAGATCGCTGATGATAAATATAAACTGGTATATACTGCAGAAATCGAAAAAGGATGGACTGTATATTCCCAATTTACTAGTGATGATGGACCAGTACCAACGGAGATCTATTATGAGAATGCGGAAGGGATCACACTTGATGGTAAAAGTATCGAGACAGGACATAAGAAAGAAGGTCCAGATCCGCTCTTTGATGGAGTGAATGTGGTAAAATACTTAGCCGATCAGCCCTTCACTATTGCTCAAAATGTAAGCGTAACTGATAAAACAAAACCTGTCAATGGATATTTAACATATATGGCCTGTGATGCGGTCAAATGCTTGACTCCAACAGATGTCGAGTTTAGTTTTTCAATGGATAGCAAGGCTTCGGCAAGTACTGATACTGGAGCGGCAGGTGCTGCATTGGCGGCGGGTGATAAAGTAGATCAAAGTAGACCTCAATTGAGAGCCACTTATAATGCACCGGTAAGTGATTGTGGAGCAGGCGGAAGCAGTGATAGTGATTCTAAAAGTATGATTTGGTTATTCTTTGCAGGAATGCTTGGAGGATTTGCAGCATTGATGACACCATGTGTTTTTCCCATGATTCCGATTACGGTAAGCTTCTTCACCAAAGATACTAAGCGTAGTGGCTTCATGAATGGATTAATCTATGGATTATCGATCATTGTGATCTATGTAACGCTAGGATTATTAATCACCATATTAGCAGGTCCTGAAGCCCTAAATGCCTTATCGACGAATTGGATCGCCAATGTTTTATTCTTTATCATTTTCATTGTGTTTGCCTTTTCGTTCTTTGGCTATTATGAGTTGACCTTGCCAAGTTCTTGGACTACTAAGACTGATAGCATGGCAGATAAAGGTGGACTGTTAGGTATATTCTTTATGGCTGCTACCCTATCATTGGTATCATTTTCGTGTACAGGACCTATCGTAGGATCTGCCTTGGTAGCCGCCGCGAATGGTGGATATGTAGGGCCGGCAGTAGTAATGATTGGATTCTCATTAGCCTTAGCTTTACCATTTGGATTATTTGCTGCATTCCCAGCATGGCTTAATTCATTGCCAAGATCTGGAGGATGGATGAATAGCGTAAAAGTGGTATTAGGATTTTTAGAAGTAGGATTTGCATTTAAGTTTTTATCTACGGCAGATTTAACTCAGCATTGGGGTATACTTCCGTACGAAATATTCATGGGAATCATGATCGCTGTAGCAGCAGCTATAGCATTATATCTATTCGGATTTATCAAATTCCCTCATGATAGTAAAATTAAAAAACTCAGTAATGCGCGTAAGATTATAGGTACTGCTTTTGCAGCACTTGCAATCTATCTATGTGCAGGATTCACTGTGAATAAAGACACCGGAATATATAATTCGCTTTGGTTGACTAGTGGCTTTTCTCCTCCTGTGAATTACAATATGCTCTTGACTAAAGGTGTAGCCAATAAGGACATCAAAGCCAAGTATCCATCCTTCACAAAGTGTGCTAATAATATCGATTGTTTCAAGGATTATTTTGAAGGACTTGAATATGCCAAAGAAGTAAATAAGCCTGTATTTGTCGACTTTACAGGACATGGATGTCAAAACTGTAGACGTGTAGAAGATCAATATTGGGTAAATGATAACGTACGACGAATCCTCAATGATGAAGTAGTATTGGTATCACTTTATGTGGATGATAGAGAGAAATTAGAAAAGCCTTTCATCTCAGCATACGACAACAAGAAAAAACGTAATGTAGGTAATCAATGGGCAGACTTCCAAGTAGTTAATTTTGAAAGAAACTCGCAGCCTTGGTATACATTAATAACCACGGATGAAAAAGTCGTGACGCAGCCTCAAGGCTATGATTATTTCAATAGTAGAAATGGTGCCGATACTTATACTGAGTATCTGGAATGTGGATTAAAAGAAGCGGAGAAATTGATGAAATAGATGCAGTTCATGAATTTGATCATTACGTAAAAAAATGAGCGTCTTTCCTTTGGGGAGGCGCTTTTTTTGTTGAGCTTTTCAGACTCCCAAGCGCACTAGCGATTGGTAAGCTGAAAAGTATTTGGTAGAGAATTTTTATATCATAATGCCGCATCAAATACGACTAGACTCTAACTAGAAGTAATGCATTTTCTCGAATGTTCCTTGAGCTTACCAATTACTGCGTGCTTAGGAGTCTCAAAGAACAAATCTTAAGACGAATCTGGGAGTGCTTCTTTGGTGACCTTTTCAGACTCCTAAGCGCACTAGCGATTGGTAAGCTGAAAAGTATTTGGTAGAGAATTTTTATATCATAATACCGCATCAAATACGACTAGGCTATAGTTAGAAATAATGCATTTTCTCGAATGTTCCTTGAGCTTACCAATCCGAGTCCATGTGTTTGCTAAGCAAGCCACATTATTTCTCAGACAACGCGTGTTTTCTTCGAAAATCATCGCTTGATCACTGCGTGCTTAGGAGTCTCAAAGAACAAATCTTAAGACGAATCTGGGAGTGCTTCTTTGGTGACC
>CALBEE010000064.1 GCA_937927575.1 uncultured Saprospiraceae bacterium
TTGATCCTAAGCGAGTCTTCTTGAAAGCACCAAAAAGCTCATCATAATTATTATCAAAATTTGGAAAGGTGATAATGCCTTGAGATTGGGAAAAACGTCTTACTTTCATCTTAATGTTTTTTAGATTACCCTGTTTTTCCGATACCAACGTAAAAAACAGGGTTTTCTTTTGTATTAAGATAATAACTAATGTCTTGATTTCAAAGCCTTTACACTACTTCTGAATATCCCTTTTTACAAGAATCTATTACTGGAGTAAACTGAGGATTCCGTAGCGCTAGAGACTGAGAACAATCTATAAGCCCTTCGTAATACTTTGTACAACCTTAAACTCGCTAAAAAATACTTTAGCCAGAACTCGCAATACAGTATATATTGGAATCGCTACTACCATTCCTAAAATACCACCAATCTTTGCTCCCATAAGTACTACGATAAATATTTCTAATGGGTGTGCCTTGACAGACTTTGAAAAAATATTAGGTTGAAGTATAAAGTTGTCAAGTAATTGCATCACCATGAATACGCCCATCACTTTAAACAGCAGCGGTAACATCTCATCATAAAAAGGCAAAGCAAGATTAGATGATAATGTAATTAGCACTGCAAAAGAAGCTCCGAGTATAGGACCGATGTATGGAATAATATTCATCAGCGCTGCAAAAAATCCAATCAATAAAGCATTCTTTACACCCAATATACTTAGTGCCAACGAAACAAAAACTGTGATTATCATTATTTGAATCACTACGCCCACAAAATATCTAATCAATAATTTTGAGGATTGATCTATGGCCGTAAATGATTGTGCCTCATACTTATTGGGTAGTACGGAAGTAATCATATTATTAAATAATCCATGCTCTTTCAAAAAGAAGAAAGTGATGAATAATATAGACATAATTGCCACCAATATATTTCCAAAAAAACCAATAAAAGTTGAAAATATTTTCGGAATAATAGATGGATTGAGATACTTGTAAAGCCCTTTTTGAATATCTAAGACACTATCATCTTCTTTGATATTGTTATCCAGATCGGCTCTTTCTTGATATATAGATTCATTATCAATATTGATAACCAAAGCGATATTATTGCCTACCCTAGTAGTATCATTTAATAATGAGTCTATGGGAATTAATTGAGTAGTAATATAAGGCTGCTTTTCTACGATAGGTTCTATATCCGAAATTACTTCTTCTGATATTTTATCTTCCATTAATCCTCTTTCGACCAACCATTGATTCCAATCTTCCATAGGTTGCTCCAAGCCTTTGATCATCTTATTATAGTCGACCTCGGTTAGATTTTTAGCCTGTTGAAGCAATGGCGGTATAAATATCCACAGCATCAATCCAATCAACAATACAAAGAGTCCTACTGTAATTCCTGCAGCAACATTTTTACCTAAGTACTTTCTAAGTCGCATGACAATAGGAGCACCGACCATAGACAAAGCCCAAGCTAAGACTACATAAGTCACTATATCACTGAAGTAATAAATGATACCTCCCACAATTAGGAGAGGGATTAATGCGAGTAAATATTTCTTTTCTAATTTCAAAATGAAGCTTCCAAATCGTGTTATACTTACAAATTACACATTCTATACCACTTTGTATGTTAAGAAGGATAGATTCAAATATTTTATAGACAAATGATAGCAAGAGTCTCTAATACCGAGAATAGTAAAAGGCCCCATCATCTGACAAGGCCTTTCATTAAATATCTTTTGCTCAACGACTATTTCGCAATCATGACTCTGAAAGTGGCTTTATCGTCATTCGCTAAGACCTCTATGAGATGCATCCCAGAGGATAGTCCTAATGCGTTGATATCTATTCTATCTGTATGTGTACCCGCAGTACGATTACCGCTGATATTCGAAACATCAGCTAACTTACTTCCAAGCGAATTATAAACACTCACTTTAATATCTGAAGTTTGAGCTAACTCGTAATTCAATACGATGTAATCACTTGCTGGATTAGGGAATACTTCGAAAGTATGTCCAGACTCTGTTTCCAAAGTACTTACTGGCTCAGAACTAAAGACCGCTATCAATTCTTCATCTTGTGTAAGTTCGATCGTAGATTTGAAGTTAGTAGGTTCGGCAACAGGAGTACCATTAGTCGTCTCCCAATGACTAAAGTACCACTCATCTTCATCAAATGCTCTTGCCTTGATGATATTATCCATACCATCAAAATACTTTCCTGTCCAAGGCATCTCTCTAATATCTAATGTATTGAGATCTATTTCTCCGACTCCGGCAGGCACTGTATTTAAAGTCAAATTATATGAAGTTGTGATATCGTCATAACACTCCATACCTTCCGCAATCAACTCACATCTTTGCTCCACAAATTGTCTCAATGCTACTACATTACTTTCCCATTCTTCCATGGTTCCGCCCCATCTTGCGATTTGTCTCGGCATCTCAGGTCTGATCTCTGCTACCATGTTATCCAATGTCGCCAATGAATTTTCACAACTATATACCGTATTAATTAAATCAGCCATACGCGAATAATACAACTGCTTAAACTCTGGACTTTCTTCTTGCAACTTGAGGAATATTTTTTCATGTTGTCCGATATTACCTTGTTCTGATAAAAATTCAGAAGTGTTAGTTCCGTACTCCGAGATGAAATCATATCTCGCTTGACAGCTATTACCCCAATTGCTTTCACAACATCCATTATCTTGTTGGATCACCCAATTGAAAATCGGATCACTAGCATCATAAGGGCTACTAGTTCCTAATGTAGCACACTCCTCCGGAACTTGATATCCATCGTTGAAAGCACTATTGCCACCCCAGCCCCCAAAAAACTGATCCATGAAATCAGATATTTCATCTATATCACAAGCTTCAGCATTTGGACTTTCGTTGGGTACTCCTGTATAATTAATATAATAACCGTAAGTAGCATCCATATCCCAAATGATATAGCCCCACTTTTTATGATCACCTTCAGGATCCAATCCTCTCCACCATCCAGTATTATAATTCAACCAATCTTTGGCTACGGTATTGAGATTTACAGCCATATAATCGATTAAAGATTGTACTTGATAGTTATCTTTTACATATTGATAATTTTCTTCAATACCCATGTCATTATTAAGAATGAATTCCCTGAATTGCACCCAATCATACAGCGCTTGATAACCACCATACTCTGCTTCTGTAGCTCCCCAAGTAGATAAAAACTGTACATCTTGCTTATCGTGATCATAATACTCTTTTACATAATCATGATCTACAGGGCGTTCTCTCAATCCATATACCCCCCAATATTCTCCATTGAGAAATACGACTACTCTCTCAACGGCTCTAACATCGACTTTCATTCCACCATCTTGAGCCAATTGATGTACAAATTCATCTCTGACATGGGTACTTCCTTGATGTTGACCCATGAGTTGACCATTCTGTCTCGCTGGATAATTATCATCACCCGAAGCTCTTAATATTATTCTTTGATACTCATCTCTATCCGAATATTCGAATAGTTCGGTTTCGATGGCTTTATTGTATCCCATTTCATCTCTACTTACCCAATCGATACTTCGATGATCTAATGCCCAACTATCTTGGCCATGTCTATTTAATGTACCAAATGAAGCCGCTTCTAGTTCTCCTTCCGCATTAAAATATTCTAAAGACCCTACTGGATTAAAACCTCTAGTATTGATTACATCATTACGATCATTAGCTAATAATGTAACACTATCAGCTGCGATGCTAAAAACAGGTAATTTTATATTCTCATTTATAAAGAATGTAGCAAAATCCATTTTCCCTGGAAGAATCTGTGGATCATTGCTAAATGCTCTTACTTTAATTACAGTATTATCAGAAACTGTAATAGGTCCAGTGTATTCCGTTGAATATTCTTTTACATTGGAAGCATCAATCGTATATCTTAAGACTGAATTGGGTTCATTATTAACCACAGTTATTGTCTGAGTTCCAGCATAAAATCCTGCCTTTAATTCAATTGTAGGTGTCGATGTATATCCTTTATACACTGGAGAACCATTATTAGATTGGTTGAATGTAGGCGTAGTGGTTAACATCCATTCATCCGCACCATCCATTACTCTTATCCTTGAAGTTTCTACCAATTGTATATTAAAATTGCCAAAAGCCTCAATCACATCACTTTCTATCAAAGTGGTTTCATAAGGAACGGATTGCATTACTTCTCCACTTGGATCAGACAGTATTAGCGTCTCGCCACCTTTGGTTTGAGAAAGTTTGAAGTTCGTGTGGTACTCCTTAGGGCTATTACTGCTACTTTTAAACACCTTGTCTCTACCTGAGCATAAAAACACTAAATGGCCGTTTCCTCCGATAACCGTACCTTCAGGAATTACCCATTTCATAGGCTTAGATTCCTTATCTGATAAGTGCCATCCAGAAAGATCCATGGATGAAGAGCTAGTATTATATAATTCTATCCAATCCTCTGTTTTATCGTGTTGATCGATAAAGCTGGTAAGGTTAGAAGCAGAATATTCGTTTATAACAACTTGTCCATAATTCGAAGAAAGTATTATAAAGGATAGTAGTAGTGTAAAATTAATCTTCATTTGGTTAGGCTTGTATTAATTGAGACAATAATGATTGTAATCTAAAATTGTAGTTTAAATATAAGTTTCGTCGAGGACTATTGCAGTCTCAAGGTCAACATATATTGGCATGAATAGTCTAGGAGACAAAAAGAAATAATCTTGAGACATTGATGCAACGTTTTTAGATTTGATCCAGTCATCCTAGATTTCGCTTTTAATTCACTAATATTGAAGAAGAATAAACCAAATTGTCCACCTATGAAATACTTATATATAGCCTTTCTAGCACTTAGCCTATCCGCTTGTTCGACATCCAAAAAATCACTATTAAGCCAAGATTCCTCGTTAGATCAACTACACCAATTGATGATCGGAAGCTACAATAGTGCAGAACAAGCTCAGCAAGATTCTAATTATTACGATATCACACTACATATGTACCCTATATGGAATGACGATATGTCTGCTAAATGGTTATACGTAGAACAGACGGTTACTGCAAATCCTGACAAACCTTATCGACAAAGAGTCTATAAGCTTAAAACCAATGCGGATGGAAGTGTTTCTAGCTACGTCTATACCTTGGACAAACCTGAAGAATACATTGGAAAATGGAAAACACCTAACTACTTTGATAATAAATCCAAGGATATACTAACCATTCGTGAAGGATGTGAAGTCATAATGCGTCCATCTGGTAAAGGGTATTCTGGCTCGACCAGAGAAAAAACTTGTGGAAGTACTATGCGTGGAGCTACTTATGCCTCAAGTATAGTATCCCTGGATAATAAAATGGTGACAAGCTGGGACCAAGGTTTTGATGCAGACGATAAGCAAGTATGGGGTGCAACAGAAGGTCCATACATCTTCAAAAAATATTAGAATAAACAAAAACTTGTATCAGGAAGAAACTCGAACAGTCAAGACTGGATTCAAACTCAGGCTTCCATTATGAACCTTAGCAAGCGTAAACATATCATATCTCAAAAAGCAATGGATCTGGGTTTTACAGGGATCTCATTTGCCAAAGCAGAACATATGGATGAGGAAGCGCGTAGGTTAGAATCATGGCTGGCAAAAGGTAGCCATGGTACCATGGGATACATGGAAAAACACTTTGACCTCCGTACAGATCCTACTCGTCTTGTACCAGGTGCTAAAACAGTAATCAGTCTCATGTATAATTATTATACTGAAGAGACTCAGAATGACACAAATGCTCCAAAGCTCGCAATTTATGCTTACGGTCGAGATTACCATAAAGTCGTCAAAAAAAAGCTCAAATATCTGATGCAGTACATCCGTGATGAGATAGGAGAAATCGATGGCAGAGCCTTTGTAGACAGTGCTCCTGTATTAGAAAGAGATTGGGCGAGACGTTCAGGATTGGGTTGGGTCGGAAAACATTCCTTACTACTCAATCCCAAAGAAGGATCTTATTTTTTCTTAGCGGAAATTATTTGTGACTTAGAAATAGAACCAGACTCACCGATCAAAGACCATTGCGGTACATGTACTAGATGTATTGATGCCTGCCCTACAGATGCGATTAGTGAAGAGGGCTATCTTATGGATGGCAGCAAGTGTATTTCTTACCTTACCATTGAGCGTAAAGACAATATTCCAACGGAATTCAAAGACCTTATGGGTGATTATATGTTTGGATGTGACATCTGCCAGCAAGTATGTCCTTGGAATCGTTTCGCCAAACAACATAAGGAGCCTGATTTTCTACCCAAAGAAGGAATGCTCGATATGAGTCGAAAAGATTGGATGGAAATCACAGAAGAGGTATTTGATCGTATATTCTTCGGATCGCCGGTAAAGCGGACAGGATATGAAGGTTTGAAGAGAAATTTGAGGTTTTTGGAAAATGAATAATGACGAATTTTAAATAATGAATACCTGCGAGATGTGTCTTGCGCTATCACATTCTTGTCAAGTAATTCAATTTTTCTATGCTTTCAGCTGGTATCACACATTTGAACTTTACTACTCCAAATCCATCATTCTCCAACCCCTTGACAACTACCTCAAAAGCAATTATCTTGCGGCTCCTTACAAATATTTACAAGACAAAAACGACGAACAGGCATGATGGAAGGTGTAGACCCAGAATTACTACAAGAATTTATTCTAGATGGATTACATGAAGATATACAAGATGGAGACCATACTTCATTGGCATGTATTCCTGAAGATAGTATCAGCAAAGCTAGATTACTCGTAAAGGATACTGGAGTGATCGCTGGAGTGGAATTAGCTCAGATGATATTTAAACATCTTGACCCTGAGGCGAAGTTTGAAGTAATGATTGAAGACGGTAGCGATGTAAAAAGAGGAGATGAAGCTTTCTATCTTACCTGTAAGAGTAGAGCATTGCTTATGGGTGAAAGACTCGCACTTAATGCTATGCAAAGGATGAGTGGTATCGCAACATTAAGCAGCAGATTCATGATGGAAGTAGAAGGTACAGACGTTACCATCTTAGATACTAGGAAGACTACTCCCTTACTAAGATTCTTAGAAAAATGGGCCGTTCGTATAGGTGGATGTACCAATTATAGAGATGGTCTGTATGACTGGATTATGATCAAAGATAACCATATCGATGCTGCAGGCAGTATTACCAATGCCATCACGAGGGTACATAAATACTTAAGAGATACACAGAAAGGGCTTAATATTACTGTTGAAGTACGTAATTTGGTTGAGTTACACGAAGTACTGGATAATGGTGGAGTCACCCGTATCATGCTTGACAATTTTGAACTTCCGATACTTGCAGAAGCCGTACAAACCATAGGTGATCGATTCGAATCAGAAGCATCTGGTGGTGTAAATCTTCATACCGTAAGAAAAATAGCTAAGACTGGTGTAGATTATATCTCTGTAGGAGCATTGACACATTCCGCAGGAAGTTTAGATCTTAGTCTAAAAGTTATGAAAAAATGATTTAGACATTCGGATTTCAGATATTCAGAATTGAGCTATAAAGACTACTAGCGACAGATTATAGACTTCGAACCGTCAACCAAAGACTGAATTACGTAGGCTGAATAAAATTTAAAAAATATCACAGCGCTATTGCAGATTACCTTGAATTGTCTAAATTTGCAATCGCTTTCAAAAAAGCATGGGCCTATAGCTCAGTTGGTTAGAGCATCTGACTCATAATCAGAGGGTCTGGGGTTCAAGTCCCTGTGGGCCCACCCACATTAAGCCGCTACA
>CALBEE010000065.1 GCA_937927575.1 uncultured Saprospiraceae bacterium
GGTTTTTAGATCTCGCATTGTTTCATCAATGAATCTTTCAAATTCCTTATAATTATTCCATTCGTAGTAATTGAATGAAGAAATCGTAAGCACGGCAATTTTCTTTTCGGTATCCAAATATTCTAAGCATAGGTCATCTCCACAGTAGATTTTAGATTGATCTCTCATTGGATCAAAATGCTCTGAAGTAGGCTTTAAGGTTATGGGCTGGGAATTACTTTTTACTTGTACTTCATATTTTTCTGGAAAACCTAGTGCATAAGCTATCATTCCAGTTGACCATCTATTGAAGTCATGCCTTTTTGAAGTTTCTATGAATCCTTGTGAGGGGATATGTCTATATATGTCCTGAATAATATTTGCTACTTCGATACCATTTATGCTAAGGATTTGATCCTTGACGGAGATGATACTTTTGTTGTTTAGAGGATCTATGACAAACAGTTGGTTTCCTATCAGTCGTGTTTGTAATGGAAATCTGAGGTGCATAGGTAGCATGTCATTCTCAGGATAGAAATTTCCAGATCCTGTGTGAGAGCAATTTATGTTTGCAATGATCTCGCTACAATGCCAAACAAATTCTGCATAGGTAGTATTTTCTGTTAGCAAAGATTTCTTGTTGTTTACTATGTTAGAAAGTGCGTCTTTTGAAATAAATTTCAGAGCATTTGGATGTACTTTGATAAGTGTTTTAAGCAATTGGTCTAAGTCTTCTTCGTATTCTTTTAATGAATATTGGATGTCAAATTTTTCATTAGGTGCGAGCCTCTTTTTGTTTGGAAATTTAATTTTATCGATCTGATCTTCTGCGTTGAAATTATTGGAATCCATTTCAAATGCTTTCGTATAATATACAAGCGCTTGATCTTTATTTCCATCTGCCAAATAGGATTCAGCTAGGCTATCATAGGTGTTAGCTGATTCTGGATATTCCTGTACTAATAATTTAAAAATTTCAATAGACTCTTTCACTTTGCCTTCCCATAGAAGTGTGTATCCATAAAGGTTCATTTCTTCTTCTAAATGTTGTGTGGGATTCTTCTTTTTGAAATCATTGTATAAAGCGATTCTTTTCGATATCGACTCATGATTATTTTCTTGGAGTATGAGCGTTATAGACTTCGATTGTGTACTATTTATATTTTGTGCTTTAGTTTTACAGGCTAAAAAATTGGATAGAATCAATAGAAAGAAACTGATCTTAATGGATTTATATATGGTCTTCATAATTTTGTATTTGACAACAAAGTATGACTAAGGTAGATGGTCAAAGAATCGTAATTGTAAAAGAGTGTAAAGGCGCTGTAAATCTTTAATTTGAGAATGAAATACTTAATTTTAATAGAAGTGCGTATTATCCCTTGTATAGAAATATGAAAGAGTATATTTGAGATGTAGATGCAAGAAATCAAAGCAATCATATCTAAATACGATGAACTGAAACTGTCAGGTCAAAGATTAGCATTGGCGATAGTCGTCAATGTCGAACAATCCTCTTATCGTCGCTCTGGCGCTCGGATGTTAATTTCTGAAAATGGTCAATGGGTAGGCGGCATCAGTGGAGGTTGCCTTGAAGGGGATACTTTGAAGAAAGCCCAATACTCTATTCATAAAGGCAAACCCGTCAAAGTGACTTATGATACTCGCGATGGCGATCCTAATGAAATTGGAATTGGCTTGGGGTGCAATGGATTGATAGATGTGCTCATTACTCCTATTATAAATGATGTAGATAATCCGGTTGAATCTCTAAGAAGGGTTTTGCAAAGAAGAAAGCCGAGTATTATTATTACTGATTTAGAATCTGGATTGAGTAAGGATTACACTGAAGACACTGTGGGTGCAAAACTTTTAAAGGGATCAATAGAAGAGGTGATTACAGCTCGAAAATCGAAATTGATCAACAACTCTTTTGTAGAATTTATACCACCTGCCATATCTTTATATGTTTATGGTAAAAATTATGATGTAGTTCCTCTCGCAGAAATTGTTAAATCTATAGGTTGGCAAATTACTCTAGTCACTCATCCCAGCAAGGTGAATCATACTTTGCGCAATAGGGTAGATCAGGTCATTGATTGCCGAAATACTGAAATCGATTTTGATGATTATTCAGTAGCTTTATTAATGTCTCATGATTATAAGACTGATCTTGATAATCTTGAAAGGTTACAAAAGCATGCATTGAGATACATTGGTTTGCTAGGGCCCAAAAAGCGAAAAGTGAAAATGCTCAATGATCTGAAAGTCAATGGGGTAGCGCTTAGGACAGATAATATTTACGGACCGATGGGATTAGATACTGGAGCGACGAGTCCGGAGGAGATAGCGATTTCTATTATTGCTGAAATTAGAGCTTGTTTTGAAAATCGAGACGGTAACCATCTTCGGTTGAGAGAGGGACCGATTAATGATTAAAAAAAATGGCTTTAAATTAGGTAGCGATATTATAATTTTATAAAACCACCTACCAAGAATACATACCCAAGATGGTCAAGCATTCGCATCGGACTACAAGCTTTAGGATCTAATAAAAGCTATTACCTAAGCATTTTCGCTAAAGCAAATAGGCTGTTCATCATTTACGTAGATGGCGTAGAAAGTATAATAAAGCATCAAGATTCTCGTATAAGAGTGTCTATCAAACCTCAGATTTCAGAGATGATCATAATTAGTACGGATAGGACTTCGGTATTTAAGGAATTAATGAATAGGTAGGCATTTGTTGTCAAGTAAAAGAAATTGGTAAACCATGGATGCATATTTGAAAAGTGATTAATTAGGTGCAAAATTCAAATCAAAATAATGCAAATTGGGATGATATTTTTTATCTAACTTTGTAATTAGATGAAGACAAACCTAATATATAGAATTACTTCGCTTGTTATGGCCCTAATGATATTTATATCATCAGTAGGGTTTTCAGCGGATGTACATTTCTGTAAAGGTGAGTTTAAGTCAATGAGCATATTCGGTGAAGCTTCTTCATGCCATGCAGCTAAAAAAAGTTGTCCTCATCATCAGGAAACAAAGGGTGCTGAGGAAAAGGAAAAAGATTGCTGCAAAAATGAAAAGTTTGAGGTAGAAGATCTGGATACAGATTTCACAGTTGCGGCAGATATAGAATTGACTGATTTAGAATTCAAATTCATTGCATCTTTTGTTTACTCCTTTTTTAATTTGACTACTCCTCAAGTGGTCAAATCTACTTTTCTAGAAAAAAAAGTTCTATTACCTTCAACGGATATCTATGTCCTATTGGGAAGGTATCTCCTCTAAAATACATCAATTATTTATAGCTGGTAAGTAATATGACTGACCAGTATCTAAGACAAAAGGTCTAGGAATATCAGTACGCTATTCTTAGATGTATTGCTTAATATTTAATTGATACACATTGAAATATATCGTTAAGTTCTTCCTTGAGAACAAGCTTATTACTTGGCTTTTACTCCTACTTTTTGTTGGATGGGGATTGGTGGTAGCACCTTTTGACTTTGGAGTCAATTGGCTGCCTAGAGATTCAGTTTCTGTGGATGCTATACCTGATATTGGTGAGAATCAGCAAATAGTATTTACCAAATGGATGGGCAGATCTCCGCAAGATGTAGAAGATCAAATCACGTATCCACTAACCTCATCTTTACTCGGTATTCCAGGAGTGAAAAGTGTGAGAAGCAATAGTATGTTTGGCTTCTCTAGTATCTATCTCATATTTGATGAGGATGTAGAGTTTTACTGGAGTCGAAGTCGAATATTGGAGAAGCTCAATTCTCTACCTGCCAA
>CALBEE010000066.1 GCA_937927575.1 uncultured Saprospiraceae bacterium
TTGTATAAGATCTAAGGCCGCAATTACGCTAGCAGCATTGGCAGGAGCAATACTTGCCGAAAAGATCAATGATCGTGCATTATGTTTTAAAAAATTTATAGTCGCATTATCAGCAGCTACAAACCCACCAATAGAAGCTAATGACTTACTGAAAGTACCCATGATCATGTCGACATCGTCTGTTACTCCAAAATGATTAGCAGTACCAGCTCCTAGTTTTCCCATTACTCCAAGACCATGAGCGTCATCTACAAAAATATTCGCCTTGTATTTTTTAGCAAGAGTAACAATCTCTGGCAAATTGGCAAGATCACCTTCCATACTGAAAACACCGTCAATGGCTATAAGCTTTATCTTATCTTCTTCGCATTGCTGTAATACTTTTTCAAGCGAAGCCATATCATTATGGCGATATTTCATTTTCTTACCAAATGATAATCTAGCTCCATCAAGGATGCACGCATGATCATATTCATCCATTATGACATAATCATGTCTTCCGGGGATGGAGGAAATTACCCCTAGATTTACTTGGAATCCTGTAGAGAATACCAAAGCATTTTCTTTACCTACATAACGAGCCAGCTTCTCTTCAAGCTCAACGTGCAGATCCAATGTTCCATTAAGGAATCTTGAACCTGCACATCCACTCCCGTATTTATCTATTGCGGCTTTGCTGGCTTCTTTGAGTAAAGGATGATTGGTCAATCCCAAATAAGAATTCGAACCAAACATTAAAACTTGCTGACCATTAATTGTTACGACAGTATCTTGTTCAGATTCGATAGTTCTAAAAAACGGGTATAACTCAGCGGCTTCTAGCTTCTGAGGTATATCATAGGCCTTCATTTTACGTTTTAGCATGGCTAATATATTAAGGTGTGCAACCGCTATTACACTATGTTGTTGTTATTAACGACGGATCAATTCCGTATAAGTATCCAAAAAGGTTCTTTTTTCTTTTCTATTGAAAATCCTTTCGTATATAAATATGGCAATAATTGCGCATAGTCCACCTAATAATAGATCAATGATATAATGATGCAGAGTATAAACTGCGCCATACCAAATCCCTATTATATCAATAAAGAAGAGTATATAGAGCCATCTTACTTTATTTTTTAAACCAAAATAGAAAAGAACGATAGGGTAGGCCGCGTGTAAAGACGGTATTGCCGCGAATACATTGGAGTTTCTAGTATACATGTTTTCGAATAAGGGCATACCTATGATCCTATCAAAATCTACAAGTCCTGCTGCACTACCGCTGATGCTGAAATCAACTACATCTCCATGATAGATCTTATACCATGGCGGAGCAGCTGGGTATAAGTAATAGATTAAGAACCCCACCAGATTAGTAAGTAGAAAGGCGAATGAAAAATGAACCAATAATTTTTTATTCTTGAAAAATAGGTAAACTGCAAATAGGAGGGGAACAGGAACCCAGGTCAAATAAAAAGCTCCTGCTATGAATCCTTTGATATCTGATTTATGAGCATATAGGTATTCGCTAGGTATTACTTCAGTGCCATTGAGATTTAGACCAAATAGCTTTTTTTCCAGATTAAATGGTTCGATAACATGTACAGGATTAAATTGAATATTGGGCCAAACTCTTAAACTATCATAAAGTATGGCATAGAGGATAAAAAAGCCAAAGCCCAATACTAGATTTCTTGTGGTTTTTCCCATAAAGAACAAGGTAATTAGTACAATAATCGAAGTTATGTGCTCCACACGTAGCCCCATAGACCAGTGTATCCAACCGAGATATAGAATTGAGAAGATAGAGGCAATTTTGATATTGGTGCTCGAAAATCTATTATATGGAACAGTACTAATTTCGTTCGACATAAAAGTGCATTGTTAATTCAATTAGAGATAGACTTAACTCTAAATTAGACGGAGTGTTTAATTAGAAGGAATTAATACGACTGAAGCTTCAAATATTAATTGTCTAAGCCTTTCTTGGCGTGTAGTAGTCTTCTTACTGCTGTAACGTTAGCTGCTACGGCTAAGATGAACAAAGGGAATGTAAATACTGTAATAGGTTCGAATAGAGACATCGGTAACCAATCCACAATAATTTTATATTCAGCTCCAAAAATCGAAGAGGCTAATCCTGTCAACAAAGCCGAGACACCGATGATCAAAATACGTTCTGGACGTTGCATCATTCCTACAGCAGCATCAGCGCCTAAACCTTCAGCTCTAGCTCTAGTATAACTTACCATTACTGAACCGATTAAGGCTATAAAAGCAAACAAACTACTGAGAAAGAAATCATGTGCTATCAGATAATAACAAATCCCTAAAAACATGATCATTTCGCTATAACGATCTAGAACTGAGTCAAATAGGGCACCGTAGTCACTTTCCATATTGCCTATTCTAGCTAATCGTCCATCTATCATATCCATCAGACCTCCAATTAATATGACCAATCCAGCCCATACTACATAGCTATGATCATTTCTATCAGCTGTTTCTGCGCCATAAATAAAAATTACGGCTGCCAATATATTGAGCAAGAGACCCATTACGGTCACCATATTAGGTGTTACACCTACTTTTATTAATAACTTAATAAAGGGATTGAAGAGGCTATATACTAGCGACTGCCCAGATTGTTTCCATGCCATACTCATACCACAAAGGTAAATTATTTTTTAACCGCCGGTTTAAATATAGTAGGAATATCCTAAAACATTCAATCTATGGATCATATTATATACTAAGGAGTTTTTATCCTGTTAAAAAATATAGATAATTAAACCTGTGAGTACTAGCTTAACATATTATCATTTTGATTAATATTGCAACATAAAGAAGATCAAAGTGAGGGAATTGAAAGACATCAAATTGGCATTAGTCGGCTATCTTAACACTAAGCCATTTGAATATGGTTTAAAGACAAGTGAGCACAAAGAGGTTTATTCTATTTATTACGATAATCCAGCCAATTGCGTAAGTCTTTTTCAAAACGATAAGGTAGATGTAGCATTAGTCCCTGTAGGCGCTTTACCTTCATTAGAAGCGTACAAACTGATTACGAATACCTGTATCGGATGTGATGATGAAGTAAGGACTGTAGTATTAATGAGTAATTTGCCAATAACAGAATGTAATCACATCATCTTAGATAGTCATAGTCGTACCTCGGCTAAATTAACACAGGTTTTAGCGGCACAATATTGGAAAATCGACGCACGCTTTTCGACGATAAAGATTGATGATCTGCAAGATTTGGAGTCGGATGAAGCAGTTTTAATGATAGGGGATAAGGTATTTGAAAATGAAAACCGATTTAAATATTCATATGATTTAGGTCATTACTGGAAAAAGATGACTGGATTGCCATTCGCATACGCTGTTTGGATAGCTAAAGATCATGTTTCGCAAGATGACATTGATCTATTGGCAGATGATCTTCAAAAAGGAATTAATAGTATAGATCAAGTCATTGAAGAACAGGCTCAATTAGAACCATCTCATGATTTAGATTCTTATTACCGAGATAATATTGATTACGTATTTGATGAGGAAAAGAAGAAAGCTTTGGGATTGTTTCTTTCCAAAATCACTGAAGTATTAGCGGTATAGATAGGCTAATGGTGCAGGTTTATAAGAAGGTATCGTCAAACCCGTAAGGAAGTAATTCTTTGATGCTTTCAAATTCTATAATATCTTCCGTTTCTCCTTTAAGAATTATTCTGATATCAGATCCGTATCTAGATTCGTACTCTGCAATTACTTGTCTACAGGCTCCACAAGGACTTACTGGCTGAGTTAATTTCTTCTTAGGGTTACGCGCAACTATAGCCAAGGTTACCACTGATTCAGTAGGATAATTGGCAGCAGCATTGTAAAGAGCGACACGTTCACCGCACATACAAAGCGGATAAGAAGCATTTTCTTGATTGCATCCTCCTAATACCATTCCATTACTGAGTTGCACAGCAGCCCCAACTAAAAAACCAGAATATGGTGCATAAGCCGCATCTGTCATGGCTACAGCTTTATCTATTAGCGCTTTGTCTAGTAGACTCAATTCTGAATATTTAATATGTTTTACACTATTCATACTTCGTATAGGTTAGCTAGATTATCTAGTGGTCAAGTATTAGTACAATTATTAGTCCAATTGTATTCAATGATTTGATAAACAGGGTATTAGATAAATAATGTGCTTTAGTGACAAAGACTGTATCTTGTGGCCGATACTTTAATATCGATCATTAATAGACCAACTTAGTTTCTGTGATTCGAAACTTCATCAGTAAAATATATACGGATACCACAAGTGCTTTGCAGTATCATCAGCTTTGGAGGTTCGCATGTGCGATTCTTGTCGGTATCTTAATGGTAAAAGTAGGTTGGGATAAAGAGACCGTTGCGATTTATGAATTGATTTTCTTTGCAGCACATTTGTTAAGTTTTGCCTGGTCTACTGGAGTCAATAATGCGCTCTTGGCATATTATCCCACCTTAGTGGAGGAGAAAAAGAAAGTGCTGCTATTTAATGTAGTACTCCTAATGTTTACATTTTCACTTGTCGTAGCAATTCTGTTTTGGTTTTTTAGATCGCCCATTATGAGTTTGTTGACAGATCATTCTGACCTTCCTTATACGCAATGGATCGTACTTTTCTTGATTTGCTCTCCTTCTTCAGTGCTGGTGCAAGCGATTTATTTACTTAGAAACGAACCGCAAAAAATCACCATCTACACACATTGGATTTTTATTATTCAATTGCTAATTGTAGCTACAGCCATTTTAGTGTTAGGAACAGTGGAAGCGTTGATTATTGGCATTACGCTTTGGAGCGCTATAAAATTTTTATATCTAATTTGGGTAAGCCAAAAGTATACTAGGTATAGATTTGATCCATTACTATATAAAACGTTTTTATGGTTTGCTTTGCCGCTCATATTTCAATTCGTATTGAGTAATGGAATGGAATATGTCGATGGCATAATTGTAACTCAGTATTTTGATGTTTCCAGTTTTCCTGTCTTTAGATATGGTGCAAAAGAATTGCCGATTACTATCATATTAGTGATATCTCTAACTAGTGCTATGATTCCTTTAGCAGTCGCAGATTTAAAGGGGACATTGGTACAGATTAAGCAGCGGACAAAAAAGTTAATGCATTTATTATTTCCGATTAGTGCAGCGCTAATTTTAATATCACCCTATTTATACAAATGGATTTACAGCGAGGCATATATTGTCTCTGCTCAGTTGTTTAATATCTACTTGTTGATTTTAATTGCGAGGATAATTTTGCCACAAGTGGTGATATATGCGAAACAACGGAATGGTATTATTCTACTATTTACCTTATTAGAATTATTAGTAAATGTAGGACTAAGTATTTGGTGGGCTCAATCTTTAGGACTTGCAGGTATAGCATATGCTACTGTAGTTGCTAATCTTTTTTATAGTGCTATGCTTGTCATCTATGCTAAATTTGCATTGGGAGTTGCACCATCAACTTATATTCCACTGCGGACCTATACCACTTATTTAATCGTCTTAGTGGGCATTTTTATTTTATCCACTCAAATGTATAATTATGGATAGAAGACTGCTCCAAAAATCAGTAAAGGAAAAACTAACTTCTAAGTATGATGACAATGAATCAAGCAAATTAGCTCAGTACCTTATTGAAGATTTAATCCCAATAGATCATAAAATATCATCAGCAATAATTAACGAAATAGAAATTGCTGCAAATCGAATTTTAGCTGATGAACCTTTGCAATATGTCACCAATAGAGCAGATTTTTATGGCCTTCAATTTTATGTAAATGAGGCTGTACTCATTCCAAGGCCAGAGACCGAAGAGTTAGTCTATAATGTTATTCAATATTTAAATAAAAACGATAAAGACTCACCTAAAGTATTAGATATAGGAACAGGAAGCGGTTGTATTCCAATCGCTGTAAAAAAAGAAAAAGAACATTGCGATATGAGTGCCATTGACATAAGTACTTCCGCTTTAAAGATAGCCATTCGCAATGCCAATTCCCTAGGAGCTGAAGTCACTTTTATAAGAGATAATATACTCGAGAATGGATCTTTTTATGGCAATCAACGATATGATATTATCATCAGTAATCCACCTTATATTCCGTATTCGGAACGAGATAAAATGAGTGCGTCTACGATCAAACACGAACCTAATATTGCACTTTTTACGGAGGATGAATACGGTTTGATCTTTTACCAAAGAATCGCTTCTTTATGCAAAAGTTGGCTAGAGGAAGATGGTGCTGCTTTCCTAGAACTCAACGAATTTCACGCAGATAAAATAAAGAACATATTTATTGAACAAGGCATCTTTAAATCGGTTGATGTACTGGAAGATATGCAAGGAAAACAAAGGATCTTAGTAGCGCTTCGTTGAATAAGTTAAGATGATTTAAAGAGTCCGATTGTCTTAAAAAGAAGTCAGAATTGTTAAGCTTGAGTTATAAGAGGACATATTTAGGTGATTTGTTCAGATTAAGTACAATAATATTGCTATTTTCCATCATCATCATGCAGCGCAAGTGATGAATTTCACATCTTAATAGTAGAAATGCCATACAAAAATCAAAATATAATCATTTTCTTCTTGCTGCTAGGGCAAATTTGCTTTGGTCAGATTTTGACTGACGATTGTATTTATATAGATTTTGAAACCATCCCAGAAGGTACGCTCACGGATGGAATGGACATTTTCGATCAATACTCAGAACAATTTGGTGTGACATTCTCATTAGAAAATGGATTACCAGTAAAGTTGGCAGAAGTAGGTGGGATAGCGACTGCCTTTGGTGGAGCTTTTGGAAATGATACGCCTGCACCTGGACAGGGTATTGGTCAGTTCTTTCTAACAGATGATGGAATGCTACAAGGTCTTTCTTCCACACCTATATTTATAGATTTTTTCTTCCCTATGGATAGTGTGAGTGGATGCATTTTGGATATGGATTTTCAAGAAAGATTTATTGTTACCGCATACGGAGAGTTTGGAGAAGAAATTTTTATCGATACTATATTTGCTGGTGGTGGAGGCTTAGAAGGTGATCCTGGAACTGGGGATGCATTATGTACTCCTTGGGGCTTCAGATTAGATGATTGTGATGGGTCTATCTATCGAGTAAAATTAGATGGATATAGAGATACAGCTGGCGCTTTTGGATTGGGTGTAGACAAGTTATCGTTTTGCAAATTTGGAGCGGTATTGAATGTTGATTTTCAGATTAATCAAACGGACATTATTTGCGGTGGCGAAAGTGGCAGTATTTCAGTAAATACCTTAGAAGGCCAAAATCTTTCATTCTCATTGAATGGCGGAGATTTTGCAAGCCAGTTGAATTTACCTGAGGTTTCAGAAGGAGTGTATGATATCACAGTAAGGAATGAACAAGGCTGTGAAGATGAGTATAGTATTAGTATTGATAATATACCAGTACCTGAGATAATGTCCATTGAAGACTCAGATACAGAATGTGGCTTGGATAATGGTACGATCAACGTAACAGTAGAAGGAGGGTTCGGAGAAATACAATATACCTATGATGGGCAGAATTTTGTTACAGACGGTATGTTTACCGATGTGCCACCTGGTGATTATACAGTTTTCGTTGTGGATGCTTTAGGCTGTGTCGATTTCGTTTCGGCATCAGTAGCCCCAAGTCCGGGCCCTGAAATAGTAGGTGCAGTCCTAGAAGACGCCAGTTGTGATTTGGCCAATGGAGAAATCACTATAGGTGCAGTAGCGCCTACCAATTTCATAGAATACGCTCTAGACAACGGGCCTTGGCAGTCCGATCCTGATTTTTCTGACCTAGCACCAGGCGATTATAGAATTACCATAAGAGATGAAATGGGTTGTACTCGTGATACTACCATAGTCGTAGGTGCTTATCCTTTGTTAGAGATCCGTGATGTATCAGAAACAGAGCCTGAATGTCTACTCGATAATGGCACAATAACCGTGACCTATGATGGCGGAGTAGGTGATGTAGAATATTCTATAGATGGAGGATTTACTTTCCAGACGAGTAATGTGTTTACAGGTTTGGCACCAGGACCTTACGAGCTCATACTCAAGGATGAAAAGGATTGTGAATTGATTGTGGATGCTTTAGTGCCTCCATATATATGTCCTGTATATGTTGGAAATATTTTTGCGCCTAATAATAATGGAGCTAATGAATTCTTTCCTGTCATAACACCTTTAGAATATCCAGCAACCATTTTAAAATATAGTATATATGATAGATGGGGAGAATTAATTTACAATGCAGAGAACTTTTCTATCCATGATAATAGCTATTATTGGGATGGAACATTCAAAGGAAAAACTGCAGTTCTTGGAGTTTATGTATATTTGATACAAGTCGGTCACTTAGATGGAAGTACAGAATACTTATCGGGTGATGTGACTATGATCAAGTAACTAGGACATATTACAATGAAAACTTTACTCTTTCTACTACTTGCGTTCAGCGCTCAAGGAGTTTTTGCGCAATGCGATAATTCACTTACCTATTCGGAATTACAAAAAGAATCATTCGTGCAGATTTATCTTGCGGAAAAGAAAGAGCGACCTAAATCACAGGATCAGCTACTCTTCGATATCGCCGCTAAATATAAAGTTACACCCCAGCAATATAAAGAAATACAAAACCCTCAAAATGCCAATAGAGCGCTTAGTTCAACTGAGAGAAAGTTCGTCTCGGAAATCAATGATCTTAAAAAAAATTACGAGCAACAAATCGATGAACTAATACTCAAGCTTTGTGATGATAATAAATTATCGCAGGATGATTATATGGATATGAAACATCAGTTTCGTTCATGTATGCGCTTTCAAAGATCATTATCTGATTATTTTAATAAATGGATGAAGTAATGAGGATTCTAATTAGTATATTTTCGATATTATGGAGTATTACATTGGCTGCACAATCTTTGCCTGATCGATATCAAGAAGATGTATTCGATACTTGGATAGAGACCTCAGGGGTCCAATTTAGTACGGGAGTACCACAGCCAGTTCCTGGAGGTGGATTTTACGAGTGGATATCAGGTTTTCCAGTAAATGTCAATGAATATGAAACTACTGATGAAGATCTCTTCATGGATATTTTCGAACCAGAAGGTGACACTCTAAGTCAAAGGCCTTTAGTCATTATTTGCTTTGGTGGAGGTTTCTTATCTGGTAGCCGTGATTATTGGAGTATTAGGTTATTAGCTCAGCAATTGGCAAAGCGAGGATTCGTAACGGCCTCTATAGATTACAGGCTAGGAATGAATATTTTTGATTCAGATCTGGCTAATAGAGCAGTGTATAGAGGATTACAAGATGGTAGAGCCGCAGTTAGATTTTTCAGAGCGGATGCGGCGGGAGCTAATAATTACAAGATAGATCCGGATCAAATTTTCATTGGAGGCCATAGTTCTGGTGGCTTCATTGCTACTCATAATGCTTATCTAGATAAAGAATCAGAACGTCCACTATCGACTTATGAATGGACCCAAGATGGAAACGATTGTGAAGATTTAGGGTGTTTAGATTGTGCAGGTGATAATCAAGAATATAGTGGTCATGCGAATGCTATTTTTAGCTTGGCAGGTGCTTTAGGATTTACAGATTTCATTGAGACAGCTGATGATCCTACTATGGTGATGTTTCATAGTACAGATGATGATACGGTGCCTTACACAAATGGAGAACCCTTCAGTAGTCTATTGTGGCTAATTGTGGGAGACGATTTACCCACAGTATATGGTAGCTCTGATATGGCAGATCAAGCAGATATAGTAGGCTTGCCTTATGAATTTTACAGTTACACCAATAGAGGTCACGGTGTACACGAAAATGATCCTGAATTGCATACAGATATAGTACCTGGAATAGAAGATTGGTTTTATTTGGATAGATTAAAGCCAACAGGTAGTGAATTGATTGGAGATACGATTATTTGTAATGACGATAATATGGCTAATTATATGACAACGGCGATTTCTAGTGGCTATTATGATTGGATTATAAATGGTGAATTAGCATATACCGGAACGGCTGCAGATAATGAGATCTCGGTCATTTGGAATACTGCGGCTACCGATGCTGAAGTAACTGTAATCCCTTACAGTAAATCTAGAGCGCGTGGTGATAGTTTGCATTTAGATATTGCGATGCAAGATGTAGAAATGATCCGTTGGGTTGAAGGTGATGGTGATTGGACTCAATCTGCTAATTGGAATCTTGCTCGTATTCCACAGACCTGCGATGATGTTGAATTGCCAACTTTGGAAGGAACCTATACAGTGACAGTTCCAGTTAATCTAGAAGCTGAAGTAAGGTCTATCATTAGTTATCCAGGAGCCACATTAGAATTGAATGAAGGAGCTGAAATAAAACTTCGAAATGGGGTAGAGGGCTTTTAAAAGTTGATTCAAAAAGGCCATGATTCAGGATGTTCTAAATGCGGATATGTAATTATCGTTCATGTTGGAACAGAGCAATTTTCTTTGAACGGCTAAGACTTCTCAATGAAAATGATATTGTAGTACATTCTATTCTACAAAAAAAGAGGCTACTATCAAAGACAGTAACCTCTATAAATGGGTGGAAGATGGGATTCGAATGCCGCAGTTCTGTGAATCTAGATTCCCAAGAAATGCGAGCACTCTCGTATTTTGAAAGAATTGAAAATTCTCAAAATACGGAGCCCACGAACTCCCTGACTATTGATTGTCATCGATCCAGGCCAAAATTCTTTTACGACTTTTAAATGCTTTCAATTTTTTCTCTAAGGCCATGGCCGAAGCTCTGGAATCACATTCAAAAGTGAATAGAAATTTCCAAGGTCTCTTGTTTTTAGTTGATTTGACATAACCTCTATTGTGTTTCTCCAGTCGTTTATCCAAATTCTGAGTTTGCCCAATGTAAAATTGACCGTTATGAAGAGATTCGAGTATGTATAAGTGATATTGCATTCAATGTTATATTATTCTACAAAAAAGAGGCTACTATCCAAGACAGTAACCTCTATAAATGGGTGGAAGATGGGAACAGCACACCAAACTGTGCCACTCATAAATCCCTGATTTCCAGTATCTAAATCATTTCACTTTCATACTTTTTGAACATTTTTCTATTTTTTGGCACAGTGCTGGCACAGTGCTTGGTTTTTTTAGTCCTACAGATGAATTAATTTTCAAAGCATCTTAAAGTAAAATATATTGATAAGTTACAATAAAAATTAACTAAATGAGACCAATTATAATCTTACTATTATTATTTCTTGAGTACAATTTTCCTCTTTCAGAACGTACTGGGATCGGATCCGATGAATTGCCTTATCAGAGCTTGATTCAATCAGATTCGACTAGAATTGTATCACCTAATGAGCATACAACTGCAGGATGTTATCAATATAGTCTATGGAAATACAGCCACTAACTCCAATCGAATTATTGGCGATCGCGGTCGCGAACAACTTAGTTGTCTTTTCAATATCTATATTGGAAATGCCAATACTTAATTCATTTTTATGTTTATCTAAGTGGGCTATTAGATTTTTAGAATGAATTCCAGATGGATTTAGTATAAATGTGGCTATTCCAATTACTTCATCTTCTTCAGGTGTCGAACCTCGTTTAATGACTGGACCTCCAGAATTTCCTGGATTCATTGTTATGTCTAACCAGGCTACATTTCTGTAGACGTTATCTATAACTTCAGTTCCAAAATAAACCGTTTTAAGTTGATTAAATTTTGTAGAAAGTATTCCTTGGCTTATAAACCGTTGGTCTATACCCAGTGGATATCCACATGAATATATTTGATCTCCATCACTTATATTTTCCCACGATCCTATTTTGAGTGGATTGAATTTCGTCTTTGTATCGCTGATAGCCTTCAATAGAACATTATCATAGACGACAGCCTCTTGCATTTTTTTGTTGATCAAATCAATGTTCATGGCTAATTCAACTTTTTCTCCATTCGTGAATTCCGCAGAAATGTTTATAAAATTTACAACTTTACCTAAATTGTCATAGATTAATGCTTTTTCAATTACGTGAAAGCACGTCGTCAAAAAGCCGCTTTCAGTAATGAAAAAACCCGTTCCAGACGGTATGGTATCCACAAATATTCTAACTACGGCATCATCCAAAAGGTCTACTCGTTCCTTACCCAAAGACTGCCCTTGTGCTAATAAAGGCAAAGCGATTAATATGCTGATTATATATTTTATCATATCGATTATCGGTTAATATTCATTAATCTGATCTACTATCTCCTGCATCAATGAGTCAATAGTCTGTTCTGCTTTGGTTATTACTTCCTTAGTCCAATATGTAGTGTCATCAAGACTCACCTTGTATCTCCTTGGAGTCAGTTCGCCCTTGTACTCTAATCTCGCGAAGAAGGCGTCACTATTGATTATCGCTTCTTGTATGCTATTTACTGAGCTATCTACATTAATTTCCATTTCATTGGGAATCGTTAGGATGAATTCCTTGATACTATTCAATAGACGACTCATCCGGACAGGAGAGTATTCATCGATAGGATAGGCCAATGATCCTACTTGGACTCTGAATGATTTTAGTTTTCCTATCATTTCCCTAAAACTTCTTAACCTCTGAAAAATATTTTTTTAATGCCGTCACTCCAGGAGAGCTTTTCTTTTCTTTATTAGTTTTTCCTCCCTCTTCATTAGATTCTTCTGTTTTTACCAAATTAAATCTAGATTCTATGTGATTCATCTGATCAATGATGGTCTTAGGTTTTAAGTTTTGAGTTTTGTGCTTGTCATTGGCGAAAAAAACAGATAATAAACCAGTGCAAAGTGTAACAACAAAAATCCCCCAACAAAGATATTTACTCCCTTCTGTTTGAAACGTAGAGGCAATGGACGTGATTAGAGCTGAAAAGGAAGTACCTAGTAGTACATATCCAAAAGCTTGAAAAACATTGGTTTCGATTTCCAGACTTTCAACATCTCGCTTTAATTTTTCCCAATCTTGAATATCAATGGGATAGGCACTCGTTTTTTTTCTCGGCGTTACAGTGAAATCTTGTGAAAAGCTATAATGAGACTTTTCTTCTTTTTGTTTAGAGTCACTCATTATTATAATTTTTAGAAATTATACCACTAATTACGGCACTTATGAAATGGGTGTTTCCGCAATTTTTACAGCTGACTGGAATGACTGGAAATACAGGGTCGTGCGTGAATTCTTCCATACCAAACAGAGGAGTCTCTTCATACTCTTTTAATTCAAATACCTTTTCAGATATTGACCATTTATTTTCACCGCACATGGGGCAAGGTCTTTCACCCCATTTTTTACTTAGGTGTTTAATTAATTGTCTTGTCTCGTTCTTCATAAATCTCTGCTTTCTTTTCTATATAAACAATTCCCTTCTCCTAATCACCGCCGTCAACTGATCTACACTACCAATCCAAGCCAAATCATCCGCTTTACTTTCATCTAACATCTCACCGAATCCGGTGAGCTTTCTTAATAAATTAATATGCTTAGCTTGCTTGATCGGATCAAGGTGTTCAGCGATGTATTTTTCGATTTTTGGAGCTTTATCTTCAAACTTGTAAATCTGGCCATGGAGCATATGGCACATGCCTTCTGCGATCAATAAAGCCAGTCCCATACCACTTGGATCTTCTTTAGCCAAACGACATCTTCTATTGACCGTCTGGAAGTTTACCTTTCTATCTTCAGTGAGGATGTGTAAGTATAGTCGATCGATTAGGATACGCTCTTTTTTGATTTGGTTTGAAGCGTTTTTGATATTTATACTGGCTAGTATCTCCAGGGCTTTAGTATAGTCGTTTAATTTCGCTTTAACTGTGGCAAGCTCATGTGTTAATTCCAGCTTCTGGTGATCTGTCTTATCATCTTCCTGTAGTTCAAACTTAATTAAGTTTTCGGCCATGGCTATACTCACAGAGTCACCTATTTGATTATAAGTATTGATCAGGTTTCTACGGTATATGGCTAGAGCTTTATTATGCCTGAAGTATAAATTTTCGAAGTAGTGGAGCCCATCTTTTAGCGCATTAATCTTGGATTGGAGATCGCCGCGTAAGTCGGCTTCAATGGCTCTAAGTAAATGAGTGAAATAATGCAGCTTGTAAGAATTGTCATTTAGTATTATTCCTTCATGCATTGATTTGATATGATCCGCCAGTTCTAGATTTTCTTTAGACCCATGACGACATAAGTTGATAGCTTCTGCTAATTTCCATTCAGCTTGCTGTTCTCCAGTATGTAAGGTTTTATATCGTTCCCATTTGTCTTTGTTTTTGATGGCCAACTTAGCGTTATGAGCATATTGTTTATAATGTACCGCTAGCTTCCAGGTCATATTGGCGGCCACATCATACATTCTGAACTTCTCAGCTTGTTTTAAGCAGCTTTCCGCTACCAATATCATTACCGCTCTAAGGCCAGCATTATCCAATGATTCAGCGACTAGCTGTAACTTATAAATCTTCTTTCGTTTTTTCTGGATAGAGTTGCCTTCTACGTTGATGAGCTCCATATCCATCATCTTATTACGCAGAGAACCCTTTAATCTGGAGTAGCTGGTATTACTATCCTTAGTCTCTCCATAAATCCTTCTGGACAGCTCATGCTCAGGAACAGCATTCTGTATTCCGCTAAATAGCTTCTTCTCATTAACTGAGAGTGCTCTTTTCAGCAGATTATAGCTATAGCTATTATATATCTGCTGACAATTTTTTACTAAATAACCTACGATTTTCATCTTACATGAATTACATTTACAAAAGGTTACATATTACTATAATCATAATGTGTAACAATTTAACTGACAAATTATATTTTCCGAGTTCGCAATCAGTAATATAAAATGTCGAAGTTTCAGTAATCTCTTTCATCACTAAAACCTAAATCATTATGGAAATTATCATACTCATACTAGAATTCATCACCGATGAAATGGGTGGTATCTAGTACGCATACAATAAATTAACATAGTATTGGACTGCTTTAGTCCAGTGCTGTGTTATTTACCACGTAATCAATTTGTCGTAAAATAAAAAGGGTTATATATTCACTCCGATCGCAAGGATTCTCAGGCCTTGCTCTCTTCTAATTGTTTTCTAAGCATCTCATTCGTCTCTTCTAATAGCTTAATATACTTGTCTTTAGTTTCTATTAAGTCATCAAGCTTCGCCATATACTTCTCGTGTTCAGAATCATCATCACTTTTGGATTCAGTTTCGTTACTATCAAAGTAGCTAATAGGAACCTCAAAATACTCGGATACAAGTCTTAAAGTTCTATCAGAAAAGTCATCGTGTTTTATCATATTAACTACAATAGGATAGGACACTCCAATTTCTCTAGCCAGATCTTTTCTGGTCATGTCATTATCATTCAATAAATCCAGTACTTTCCTTGAAGCCTTCATGCAATTGCAATTAAAGTTTTACGAATGTAAAGATTTTTATGTCCTAAAATGAAATAATTATTACATAAATCACAATTTATTTACATATAGAAATAAATATTTATATAAAAATGTGAGATATGTAAAATAAAGTTTATGTTTGTAATGAAAATATTACATATATAAATTTATTTCAATGCTCAGAAAGTATAAAATCAAGTATTTATCTAGTATTAATGGTGTTTCAGGTGTCGATTTAGCAAAATTGTTAAATAAGTCGGAAACTACAATTTCCCAGTACCTGAAGCTTGCAATAGATTCTCCGCGCTCAATTCCCTCTGATGATTTAAGGATAATAGCCGGTAAGCTTAACTGTTCAATGGAAGAGCTATACACGGAACCTTTAAATGCGGAATCCGATGCAAAAGCCTAAGCCAAAATCGGCAGTAGCAAAGGATTTGAGTTTAGATCTAAGGCGAGATAATCTCAAGTATCATTACACTCAACGTGGACCTTTGCACATTAGCGAAGATATACAAGACACTTTCAGAGGTCGATTAGCCATTGCTATTAATATCATGCTAGACCATTCTGATGATGAGGACATACAATCCTTCTTTGATCGCATTGGTATCACCGAGGATTGGTACGACGGTCTTTGCTCAGGAGATATCACACCGCATCATAAGGTCTACTTACACTTCATCGTCAATCACGATATCAACGCTTTATTTCTTTATACATCATCCTGTTCGCAAGTATGGTGCGGATCATAGCAAAGTTAACAGGTAGTGTTCTCTGGGAGCTCTGAAAGCAACTCCCAGAGACTTTATTACATCAAACATAAAATACTATTAGGTATGACGATAATCAAATCTACAGTCAAGCTAGTAAGTACAACGCAAGTGTCTACAGTGACACATTCGGCTACGCTGTACATCAATCATTACTCTGATGGACAGAGTAGGTACTTCACATTATATAATAACTAGTAAGCATCTAATGGCATTCATTACCAACGAAGAGCAGATTAAGAAGAGCGCATCACTTGATGATGTGATCAGACATAAGTTGCCAAATATCAAAAGAGCAGGAAATAATCTCAAGAGCTGTTGTCCATGGCATGAGGAGAGTACTCCCAGTTTTAGTTATTCACCATTGAAGAAAGTCTTTAAGTGTTTTGGCTGTGGAAAAGCAGGAGCTCATGCAACCCAATTTTTGATGCACTACGATAATGTAAGTTATTATGACGCACTTCATCAGTTGGCCAAGATAGGTGGAGTGAAAGTGCAATATGACGAATCAATAGATTCTAAAGAATACGCAAAGAAAACTGCGGAAAAATTGCAACTAGAAAAGGCGTTATCGGAGGTAAGGCGAGTTGCACATAATTTGCTAAAAGAAAAGTCGGTCAGATTAGAAGATTATGCTGGGAAGATTTGGACAGAAGAAGTAGTGGACACTTTTGATATTATAGTAGTAGGGAAAGATCAATTACTCTCCAAGTCAGATCTCAATAAAGAACATCTTAAGCTAGCTGGCCTAATCAAAAAAGTAGAAGGAAAGGGCAAGTATCGTGATCATTATTTTGATCGGATACTCTATCCTGTTTTTGATTGTAATAAGATCAAGATCGTCAATAAGGAGATCGTAGCCGAAGATATAGTTACTTATAATGCCAGAGCGAGAAGTTGGAAGAAAGGTGATAAATATGCTAAGTATCTCAATGGTGCCGATTCAGAATTAGCGAATCATCTATATGGATATCATATCGCTCTACCTTATATCAAAGAGGCTGGCTTTGCATACTTAGTAGAAGGACCTACTGATGCTATCGCACTTCATCAGATGGGTGTGCGTAATGTGGTAGCTAGTATGGGATGTGGATTGAGTGAAGCGCAAGCTACATTATTATCCTATGTGACGAATCATGTAGTGATCATCCCAGATAATGATACCGCTGGCAAAGCTGCAGTAGTTGCTACTGCAGAACAACTGATGAAGAAGCAACTGCAAGTAAGTGTGTTGTCTTTGCAAACCATAACTATAGATCCAGAGCTAGAAGCAGATGAGGTAAGATCGTATGTTGCTTTCGATAAGATGGACATCTATGACTTCTTAGAGAAGAATACCATTAGCTCATATAATTTACATAAGTGGTGGAGCTATGAAGAAAAGATGACGGTAGATGTAGTCGACTACATAATCCATAATACACTAG
>CALBEE010000067.1 GCA_937927575.1 uncultured Saprospiraceae bacterium
CAAAGATGGTGCTGTAAAGGTGGATTACTTAGGCACTAAATTTTTCTTTGATGATCAGACCATAGATATATCAAGATACTTTTTAGATATTACAGATCAGTTTATTACCGATGATGAAGGAAATGTCGGTTTAATTACTGGAGGTATTAGGCATGATCTTTTTAGAGGTTTTGATATGGATCTCAATATCTCTGCGGACAACGCTATTGTCATGAACACAACCAAGAGAGAAAATCCATTGTACTACGGTTTTGCTCAAGGAAATGTAAGCGTCGATTTTGCTGGTCCCTTCGATAGGGCTAATTTAAAAGTGGAAGCTACGACTGGACCCAATACTGTGTTGAACGTTCCTGTGTCTTATTACCAAGAAGGTTATGACGAAAGTTTTGTAAAGTTCGTGGATAGGGATAATCTCGATAATCAGGAAATTACAATTATTAACAGTACGGATGATTATAAGATTAAAGGGCTCACCATTGAAATGAATGTCAATATCACACAAGATGCTGAGATGAGAATCATTTTTGATGAAAGTAGACAAGATATTCTTCAAGGAAGGGGAGATGGTACAGTCCAGATGTATATTGATAGATTTGGAGCATTTGATGTCTTTGGAGAATATAAAATTGCCAATGGAGAGTATTTATTTACTTCAGGAGAATTGGTTAAAAAGCCATTCCGAATAAAATCTGGAGGACTAATTCGTTGGAATGGAGATCCACTTAATGCAACATTAGATATCGATGCGGATTATCTTGTGAGGGCACCTTTGGCAGGCTTCCTTGCCGAATATTTGCCTGACGTTCCACAAGCTCCAGTTGTTCAAGAAGCCAGAAGTACACAAACAACTATTTTAACACTGGATCTTCAAGGAACCATTTTTAGTCCAAAAATTAATTTCGATTTATCTTTCCCTGATCTTCAAGGAGAGCTAAAAACATATGCAGATAGTAAACTGCGTACGCTTAGATCTAATGAAATAGCATTGAATAATCAAGTAGCCATATTAATTGCTACAGGGTCTTTTTTCAATACGGATAGTGGAGGATCTAATACTGATTTGTTAACGAGTGCAGCGGGTAATACATTGAGTGAATTAGTAAGCAATCAACTTTCAAATCTATTGACCGGCTTACTCACTGAAGCTTTATCGGACAATGGATTAATATCAGGTATTGACTTTAAAGTAGGACTTAGAAATAACTTAGGTGTCTTTTCAACTACCGGAGGAAGTGGATTAGAGTTCAATGAAGTGGAAGTGGATGGAAGAACAAAATTTAAGTTTCTTAATGAAAGAATGAGTCTCAAGATCGGAGGTAATTTTGTAAGAAATACAGATGTCATCGTAGGCTTAGGAAATTATATAGCAGGTAATGTGGTATTAGAGTATTTCTTAACCGATGAACGTAAACTAAAGGTTAGAGTTTATGGTGTATCGGATATTGATTTCCAATCTACTTCACGTAGAGGTAAGTACGGATTTGGTTTTGGTTATCGGACAGAATTTGGTACGCTTTCAGAGTTTCAAAATGGACTCAATAGTGCTGTGAAAGAAGTAATAGAGGCTGAAGAGAAAGAACAAAATTAATTACAAAATTTTTATTTTAGTCTTATATCAGATCGGATATCTTGTTGGTTTTGGACCTCAATAAATGATCAACAAGTACATTTGCTGCCATGGCCTCTACTATGGGTACAGCTCTAGGAACTACACAAGGATCATGTCTCCCTTTTCCTGTTACAGTGACCTCATTACCTTTTTCATCTAATGATGATTGATCTTGCATAATAGTAGCTACAGGTTTGAAAGCCACTCTGAAATAAATATCCATTCCATTTGATATTCCGCCTTGTATGCCTCCAGAATAATTAGTCGACGTTTTGATCTGACCATCATCATTAGTATAATAAGAGTCGTTATGTGTGGATCCTTTCATAGATACAGTATCGAAACCACTTCCATAATCAAATCCTTTAACGGCATTGATGCTCAGCATGGCTTTGCCGAGATCTGCATGGAGTCGATCGTAAACTGGCTCTCCTAAGCCAGCAGGAGTTCCTCGGACCACACATCTTATCATGCCACCAACAGTATCACCTTCCTTTCTGATTTCTTTGATATAATTTTCCATTTCGACTGCAGATTCCGAATGGGCACATCTCACTATATTACTCTCAATCACATCTTTGGTTGGTCGTTCTACATCAGGGGCAATCACGGTGCCAACCTGCGATACATAAGCTATAATTTCTATACCTACTTTTTGTAGGATTAACTTGGCTATAGCACCAGCAGCTACTCTGGCAGCAGTCTCTCGAGCTGATGATCTTCCTCCACCTCTATAGTCTCTCAAACCATACTTAGCGAAATAGGTATAGTCCGCATGAGAAGGTCTAAACTTATCTGCAATGTGACTATAATCTTTTGATTTTTGATTTTGATTGGCTATCCATATAGCTAGTGGGGTACCAGTACTTATGCCATCCATAGTACCAGATAGTATTTCGCATGTATCTGGCTCTTTTCTTTGCGTGACTATGGTGCTTTGACCAGGTCTTCTTCTTGCTAATTCAGATTCTATATATGCCTTGTCGATTTCAAGTCCTGCAGGACAACCTTCTATCACTACACCTATTCCCTCTCCATGTGATTCACCGAAGCTTGTAAACTGCCATAACTTTCCGAACGTACTGCCTGCCATAAAGTAAAGATAAGTTAAATAGATGAATAGGAAATTGAATTCTATGTAGATCTATCATCATTTGATCTGGATATCTGATCCATGCTAGTTTATATAATCTCCATTTTTTTCATGATGTAAGTAGCACTTTTATTCTTGCATACTCCATCTCTTAGCTTATAGTCAAATACCAATTCGCCGTCTTGTATTTCTACTTCGAAATTTTTATTGACTAGTTGAGTAGGGTATTCGTTAGTGGTATCACATACTTTCAAATCATGGGTTGCAATAGCGCCTATTACATTTTTTGAAATCAATTTCTTGATCACTTCTACGGTGCCTTGTCTTTTATCATCAGAGTTAGTACCTCTTAATATTTCATCTAATAATATGAATGTCAAATTACGATCCGCAACATCCATCACTTCTTTTAGGCGCTTCACTTCTGCAAAAAAGTAAGATTCATTATCGGTCAGTGAGTCCGAAAGTCTCATCGATACATATATATCCAAAGGATGAATAGACGCGCTTGTGGCACATACTGGAGCACCAGTATTGGCAAGGACCATATTGATGCCTAGACTTCGTAGAAACGTACTTTTGCCTGACATATTAGAGCCAGTCAATATGATGAATTTTTGATCTTCAAATGCTACATCGTTACAGATTCTTATGGTATCGGCTAGCATTGGATGACCTAAGTCTTTAAAGATGATTTGTTCTTCATTGTTTAATTGTGGAAATACATACTTCGGATTATTATAGGCGAAATTGGATAAACTATTTATGGCTTCCAACTCTCCAATTACTTCCATCCAATCTTCAATTTTTGAAGCATTTACGGATTTCCATTCTTGCAACTTTCGAAGTGTATGTACGTGATACAGACTCATACCATTAAATATAATAGCACCCATTGGATTATGCACCGAGTCCATTTGTTGGAAAAGTCTAGAGAGATTTGCAATGTGGTGACTAGCACTTTCACTTTTAGAATAAAGCCTCTGTTGTAGCTTTTTTAGCTTTGGGGATTCAAATGATTCACTTTCTAATTTGTACAATAGGCGGCTATACTTTTGAATGGATTTATTGATTTGAGATTCGCCTAATATTTCATTTTTTATTTGCTTAAAATGTTGACCCAATATGCCTAAGTTGATTAAGAATAAAAAAGCAAAACTCAACCTCGGTATATCGCCACCAACTGTTACGTAGGAAATCAAGGCTATTACAGTTAATATTGGAAAAAGATAGCTTATAATTTTCATTATTGAAGAATGAAGCTTGACTTCTGTCTTCGTCCAATCCATTAGTGTTTCATAAGTGCTTTGGCTGTCCTCACCTGTTTTCGCTAAGGCAAGAATTTCGTGCCTCCATTCTAGTTTGTTAGATACCTCTTGGATGGCTTTTTGTTGCTCCTTTATTTCTTCATTAGATAGTCTATGGCTGAGTAAATGTGCCAGTTTTCTGCTGCCGACATATGTAGCGGTTCTATTTAATCTATGAAAAAGAGAGTGTGGACCAAATATATCTAAGTCATAAGTGTAGGCATGTTTTGGAAGGGTGTGCTCTTTTCCATTTTGAAATGGTATAGAGGAACCGTCTAGGTAATCATGTTCATTTTGATTGATATCCGCAAGTGCTTTATTCATTTGCATTACTTGCGTTAGCTTCATATGCCTATTGATCAATATCAAAAATACGACCACGGAGATAATCGCAATTCCCACCCATAGAATGGCTCCTTCACTTTTAATCATAAAATAGAGGGAAAGTAAAAATATAATCATGAGCACGATTCTTATGGTACTCATTACATTGTAGCGTTTCTTTTGCGCCTTAAATAGTGAAGAAAACTGATCTCGCCTTGTCTGGTATATGGGGTTCTGTATTGCCAATGATTTGTATTTGGGATTGGTAAAATTATCTTTCTGATTTTCGAAAAGTAAACTGCTATAAGTGAATTTTATTTTTTTGAGTTAATTCATGATCGACTTTTCCAGTGTGTTTAGTACCCGCGGGCTCAAATAGGAGTAAATGCACTTCTTCTACAGCTATAGGTTTGTGTTCTACACCTTTCGGAATCACGAGCATTTCACCTTCGTTTAAGGTTACGGTTTTATTACGAAATTCTATTTTCAAGGTTCCTTTTATGATGAGAAACATTTCATCTTCTTCCGCATGATCATGCCACACGAATTCTCCTTTCACCTTCGCGATTTTGACTTCTTGACCATTGAGTTGGCCTATGATTCTAGGAGACCAATGATCATCAAAAGTTGAAAGCTTCTCAGCAATATTTACTTTTTCCATAAGTATCTATTTTAGCTTGATGTGATTCGCAATTCAAAAAACGATTGCAATTTACATGGAATAAGATAGGGCATCATAGCCTAATAATAGTTAATGCATTCTATCAGATCTTGGCTTCATTGTTTTAAGTAATTCTTCTTCAAAATCTAAATAGGCTTGCCATCTATTCTTTACGAATTCATCATCTTCCGCGTAATGATAAGCCAGGTCTAGAAACATGCGGTAATGACCCGCTTCGGAAACCATAAACTTATGATAGAAATCTCTTAACTCAGGCTCGGAAATATGAAGAGATAACAGACGAAATCTTTCGCAGCTGCGAGCTTCTATAAGAGCAAATGCTAATAAGGCATCTATTAAAGCTGTTTTACGACTGCCATCCTTTTTTTGAAATTTTCTAATTGCAACCACGTATTCATCATTACGCTGCTCTCCGAGTTGGAGTCCTCGTTTTTCGAGTTCCGCAATCACCAACCTGAAGTGTCCCCATTCTTCTGTAACTACTGGAGATAGTTCTTGTACCAATCTGGTATGATTAGGGTATTTTTGTATTAATGAAATGCATGAGGTAGTGGCTTTTTGTTCACAGAAAGCATGATCTGTTAATATCTCTTGTAGATCCATTTCAGCCATATTGGCCCATCTAGGATCGGTAGGTAACTGGAGTCCTAATTTATACTTGGTCTTAACTTCACTCTCGCTCATTTACTCTGCTTTCTTAAGACATTCTAATTGTCTTTGAAGTAAGTCGATTTCATATACAGGGTATTCTTCAAAACCCGAGCTCCAAATGATGGCAATTTTATCTAGCTCCAGATCTTCAATCAATTCCATTTCAATATCCTGTAATTGATATACAGCTTCATATTTCGTATGACCAGAATAAGGTTCTAATTTTCCTTCTGCTCTGAAAATGCTATTAGCTATGAAGTTATCTCCGTTGATGAAAGTCAGTTTGATCATATCTCCCTTATCAATAAATCCGTAATTTCTAGAAGCATCTTTTGTGGCAAGATCTAGATCCAGATTAAGATAATAATCACCGTCTAATTTGGTTAGATATGCTTCACAATTGAGAAAATTTTCATTCTTCAAAAAATGTTTTAACTTTTCACTTGTGTAGCCAAATAGATGTTGCGGAGCATGTTCAATTTTCTTTTGATTCAATGACTTATCAATGCCATTGAATGAAATGTCGCAAGTTTCGTTATGTGCTAGATAATCGGGATTTCGACTATCTACTTGGAACGTAAAGTCTGTGACGGTAGTTTTGATAGATTGTGAAGTAGTACCTAATTTTTGGGCCGATTCGGATACTAAGTCATTAATTTTCTCTGCTCTGTGGACTGGTTTTACTTTTCTTAGATCATTTACCTTTTTGATAAGGTTATAGCTTTCATTGGCCCTCATATCTGCTACATCATAATCCACTTTGGCAGCATCTAGTTGCTTCTTCAGAGATTCTATTAGGCTGATATTCTTTTCTTTTTTAGCGGTTTTTATTTTATCGTTAAGTGACTCTTTGAGTACTTTCTGTTGGTATCTTTCTACGGTGCTATTCGCTTCGATCCGTTGCAATTGCGTTTTGAGATTTCTGAGGATGGTTCTCTCTTGTCTATCTCCGCTGAGTTCATTGTTGTTGGGATCTTCTAATGCATTGATCTCTGCACCCATGAAGTCGTCTGAATTCTCTTCAGTAATTTCCGCTTTTCTAAAAGTATACGTTCCGTCAGCTGCAACTGTAAGCATTTGCCCAGATTTAGTATCTATGTTTTCTTGAGCTCCTAAGGAACTAGAGAGCGTAGATATAATACATATCAAAGCTAATGAGAAGAGGTAGGTATTTTTATTAATCATAGTATGTTGGTAGCACATGTAATCTCGAAAGTGCAAATATACGTAAGTCAGCTAAGAATATCTCGTATTATGGGTGATTACAGCCGCTAAATTATGCTGTTTGGCACATTCTTCACTAGCAAAACCAAAAGCTTTGGCAATCAGTTCCTATTGATAATTTCGAAATTCTTTCTTTTATATTGAGTTGCTCTTGTGGATTGGCCATGCTAAGTATGATTTGAATCGATTCATTTACAGGTATTTCTAGGGTTGATTGTAGAATCTTACCATATATGTTATGACCTATTTTTTTCGGATTATCGGTGATCCAATCAAAATCTATATTCTGATTGAGTAGCGATTTAGCAATAGTTTTAGCTTTTGACCCAGCGCCCCATAAAAGAAGTACTTTGTTTTGATCTAAGTCAAGTTGGATGAAGTATCTAAGTTTTAAGGATAGAAAACTATTGTCTTGGTAATTTTCGTCATTTCTTGATGCTCGCTCACTATGATCTCTCCATAGATGTAATATTTCGTCAGCGCATGGAATGATTTTCAATCCATATGCGTACATCCGAAATACTAAATCGTAATCTTCAGGGTATAGGTCAGGTGTAAAAGCTCCAATAGCGTCAAGATCTTCACGATAGATCATCCAGCATGGACTGGCGATAACGCATTCTTTGTAGATTTCATCAAAATTGTTTCCCTTTTGGGAGAGCGCATTAAGCCAGTTGGCATATTGCTTATATCCCTTTCCCAAAGCTTGATCGTTACGGAAATATTTGACTTTGCCTGTTGCTATATGTCTAGGACCATTATCGATAAGTTGTAATGCCATGATTTTTAATTTGTTGGCAGTCATAATATCATCGGCATCCATTCTTGTGATGAGGCTGCCTTTGGAGATAGAGTAGGCTGATCTCAATGCATCGATGATGCCCTTTCCAGGATTTGAGATGAATTTCATCTGATCGTTTTGAGCGGCCCATGATTGGATAATATGGCGGGTATCGTCTGTACTATGGTCATCTACCATGATGAGCTCCCAATGTGTATAGGATTGCGAATAGATGCTAGAAATGCATTCATGGAGATAAAGTGCCGCGTTTTTGCAAGGTACAAGAATCGAAATTAATGGCCGTTCAGAAGGATTCGTCATATGGAGAGGATCGTATAACTGTATGATTGTTTGGCAGTTAGGCTTATTTTTTATATTTTCGCACGCTTCTGAAATTATTTGATCGATAATTCAGTAGTATATATTGGATCTATGAAGATAGGTACCATTTTTATTAAACAAAAGTATATATATTATGGGTAGACCACCTACTAGACAAAAAGAACTCAAAGACGGTTGGTATGTTGAGGTTAGAAATAAAGGCTCTAAGACAGGGATGAAGATAAGAAGAGAAACCTTAGCCGAAATGGAGCAAATGGTCAAAGATTACCAAAAAACGAAAGAGGTAATCGTATTAGGAGAATCAAGAGGAGGAAAATTCGTCGATAAAGACGGAAATGTGATCAAGAAGAAAAAATAGATCACCTTCTAAATTGGATAAAAGAGCTTGAAATTGATTTTCAAGCTCTTTTATCCAATTTAGAAGGTGATCTATTTTTTCTTCTTGATCACATTTCCGTCTTTATCGACGA
>CALBEE010000068.1 GCA_937927575.1 uncultured Saprospiraceae bacterium
TCTGTTTGATTTTGCCTATGTTAGCCATGTCTTTTATAGAGTTTATATCTTAACTATTAGTCCGATTCGAAAATCGATGCAAAAATAACGTTTTCCTACTTTTATTAAGCTAATCTGGCTATACTTTTACTATTGTTTTTAGAAAGGGCATTTTGGCTATTTCTTGCCAAATTTTTTACCGAATTAGAAAGCAATCTAAAGAGATGTATTCTTCTTCTTAGAAATAAGATATACACCCAAGAAAATCATTATTCCGCAAACGACCTTAACTAAGGATAATTGATCATTATACCATAGTATTGCTATAAAACTGGCAATTAAGGGTTGCAAGTAAATATAGGCGCTCGCAGTTGTTGGGCTAACTATTGAAAGGGCATACGCATTGAGTAAATAAGCCAAAAAAGTAGTGCATAACAAGACATAAAGAATCGCGACCCATATTTCTTTAGGAAAACTCGCCCAGTTCACATTGACTAAATCAGATGTTCCGAATGGGATGACTACTATCAATCCAAAACTGAAAATCCATTTCATTACAGTAAATGGATGATATTTCTTCATTAGATTTCTCACTAATACTAGATATAAAGCATAACTACTGGCATTTATTAAAATATACACATCTCCAAGTATACTCGACATAGTATCATTGCTCTTATCTCCATTGAGTATTAAAAACATTGCACCTAACATCCCTATCGCAATTCCCAGTATTTTTTTAACGCTTATTCTTTCTTTGAGATAGACCGACGAAATGAATAAGACGATTATCGGTGTGACCACCATAATTAAAGAAGCATGGATAGGAGATGTAGCACCTAAACCTTTAAAGAAGAAAAGTTGATTGATCGCAATTCCGAATAATCCACACAATGCTAGTAAACCTATATCCTTTCTTTCAACCTTTTCTTTGATTACCAAAAAATGAATCATATGAAACAAAACAAAACCACTCATCACCCTCAATAAGATGAATCCATTAGGTTGCAAAAAATTTTGGTCTAGAACATTCTTTGCTATGGTATAATTAGCACCGTAGATAAAGGCCACTGCTAGTAGAGCTAAATGTGCCTTCCATTTCATAATTTTATTCTTAAATTATTCATTATGCTTCGATTCGCGAATCTTCTTATACCATTTCGTAAATATAAAAAGTAGTAGACCGAAAGCAAATGTTGAAGCTAATACAATGAGCGAATTAGTACCATTTTTAAATACGGCATAGATCACAATTGCAAAAAGAAACAAAGTGGGTACTTCGTTCATTAATCTTAATTGAAATGGATTTAGATTATCCGTCCCAAGTTCTAAGTAAGTAATATATCTCTTGCAATAAAAGTGATAAGCAGTTAGCAATACAACTAACATCAATTTAATGTGAAGCCAGCTATTCTCACGCAACCAATCCATTCCATAGATATAAATCATACCTATGCCTCCTATCCATGTGATATGCATGGCAGGATTACAGATTATTTTAAAAACCCTTCTCTGCATTAAAAGAAACTGCGGTTGCAGTACTTCCCTCTGATTCTCGGGTTTATCTCTTGCTTCGCGGTAATAGACAAATATTCTTACTAAATAAAACAATCCAGAAAACCAAGCAACAAATCCAATGATATGTAGTGTCTTGAATAGATAAAGCGCCATACGTTGCTTCTATTCTTCTATTATCTCTTGTTGAAATCCTATTGGATTAGCGAATCCGATAGCACTTTTAGCAGGTACATCATCATCATAATCTTCCCATTGCGTTATTTCCTTCACAAACTCTTCCAAATGACGAATTATATACTCTTGCTTTAGTTCATGTGGTCTTAAAATCTCTAGATTCCTAGGGGGCCTTGGTTCACCATATCCATCAATGTATGGATATACAAACATTACCATTACTTTACCGTTGAACAACTGTTGATATACTACCGCACCTTGTGTCTTGATAATCGTTTTCTTAATATCCGTATCCTCAATTTTCTCCTTCATTCCACTATGCGTTCTTCCTAAATCTAGAACGATAGCTTCCAGGTTCTCCACTTGATCTTTTACGACTATGTCTGCAGAAAGATTGGTTTCCTTTACCACCTGCTCAAGGGTTTCCATGATCATTGGTTTTAAAGTCTCCTTCCAGTCCTGGCGAAAATTTTTAGTGTTTTCCAGAATTTCTTTATAATCATCTACGCGATTCTTAAGAGTCGTAAGATCTACTGCCATTATACCTTTTATTTAGTTTTACCAATTTTTGAAAGATAAAGATAATAATAGAAGAGATATAGAAAGTCAATATTACATCATAAGTCCTTAACCTTACCATCAACTAAATACTGTAATCAGTTTGACACATATTTTATGCTATCAAAAGGTTTTTCCATTATTAGCTTCATAAATACTTTAGCCGTGGTTGCCACATCTTGCTGACAATAATCTTTTATTCTATCAAGATCATTTTCTTCCCAATACACTTGTGATACTATAGATCCATTCATATTATCTTTAGGTGAAGGCACTTCCATTAAAGTTGCCATTAAGTCCAAAGAAATATAACTTTTATAATCTCCAAATTTCCACATTTCTAGCGTGTCCAATAAGTGCTCCAGTTGCCATGGTTTTCTTCGACTTAATCTCAGTAACTTAGGATGTGTAATCCCATTAATTATCATTCTCCGGCAGATAACTGGACAATCAAATTCTTTTAAGTTATGTCCACAGAGATAATGTTTATCTGGATCGTTATAATGCTTGGCAAGTAATTGCTTGAAACCTAGTAAAAGTTCCTTTTCATTATCTCCTGAAAATGATTTGATTTTAAGAGTAGATTTATCTTTCTCAAAATCAAGATAACCTACTGAAATACAGATGATCTTATTGAATTCTGCATAAATAGCAGATCTCTCTTTATAGTAAGACTTTGACTCATCTAATGTAGGCTCTTTATTAGAGGTAATTCTTTTACATTTTGATATCCAATGTTGTTTCATTCTATCGGAAAGATCTTCGAATTTAGATTTTCCTGATACAGTCTCTACATCCAGAAACAGTATATTTTTAAGTGCATTCTTTCTCATTTTACCAAGATAGTAAAGAAATCCTCAAAAATCAATAGTAATGAGAGATTGGGATAGAGGGTTGGCAAAAAAAATAGCGATTATCTATACAGATAATCGCTATTTCGTTTCCTTGAAGGAAAAATAAAAAAAAGGTGGCGACCTACTCTCCCACAATTGCAGTACCATCGGCGCTGTAGGGCTTAACTTCTCTGTTCGGAATGGGAAGAGGT
>CALBEE010000069.1 GCA_937927575.1 uncultured Saprospiraceae bacterium
TGGTATTCATACATCTAATGCCTTAAAAATCGGCCAGCGAATCGTCAAATCAATGAAAATAGCAGCGTAAATTTATCTGCACAATACTAGTTTCATTTTGAAGCACTAGATTCCTATGCCCTTACTTCTGAATATCCCTACTTATAGTATTATTTTAAACCGTAAAGTCCATTTTGAGTAATTCTTCTTGAGTTTAAGCCTTACTCATCATTTAGATGAATAAATTCTATTGAAATACCCTTTGCTTACCAAGTATAAAACTCTTATTTAAGTTGTTTTATACTTGGTTTTTTTAATCTGCCTTACGAATATTCTAAAAAAATATTTCCTTAATACTATCGATTATTCTTAATAACTAATAAACGTTATTGAGAAATTAATTTGATCTATAAAACAAACATCTGTTCTACTCTTTCTCAAAGACGAAGCTTATAATATTTCAAAAGGATACTTAATTCCATTTTGCCTTCTAATCGTATCACACATGCCTATCAAATTTAGACTGTCTTGGTGTGACCAATATTCTGATTGAGATTTACCATTTGAAATACAATTATAGCATTCCATTATTTCATGTGTATATCCATATCCTAGAGTTGGTAGATTATATATTTCACGCATATCATTTTGGATATGACTATAGCTTTGTGTCTCATGCCATCTATCATGTAATTGGAAAGATCCTTTTTCACCGTTGATACAGCCCAACATATCAGATTTTGTTTCGATTCCAAAACTCAAAATAGATTGAGCACTTTCATATTGCAAAATGACTGAAGTTTGTAAGTCTATACCGTTACTGTGCAATCTCGAATTCGACAAAATTGCTTTCGGTAATCCAAGTATAAGGTAACTCAAAAACAAAGGGTAGACTCCTATATCTAATAAAGCTCCTCCCGCAAGTGCTGGATCAAATAATCGATGAGAAGGCTCAAAGTCTTTCTTGAAATAAAAATCTGCATTGATATATTTTACAGCGCCAATATCGCCATTATTTATTCTTCGCAATATGGTTTGAATACTTGGATTGAATCTCGACCATAGCGCTTCCATTAAGAAAACGCCGTTCTTTTGTGAAGCGTTTATTAGATCTGATACTTGTTCAGAATTTACGGCCATTGGTTTTTCGCACAATAAGTGCTTGCCTTGATTCAATACTTTTAAACCATATTTTAAATGGCTATTGTGCGGTGTAGCTAGATAAATAATATCTACTTTCTCATCTTTACAAATGGCATCATAATCTCCGTATGACTTTTGCACTTGATATTTATGTGCAAAGGCTTGTGCTTTTTCTTGTGATCTGGAGGCTACTGCATAAAGCTCATTATCTTCTACCAATGAGATGTCTTCTGCAAATTTTCCTGCAATATGACCACAACCGATAATTCCCCATTTTAAAGATTTACTCATATTTTAAAACTACAAAAAATCCATCAAGAGATTAGACCTTTCAGCAAGACATCAGAGCCCTTTCTTTGATGAAAAAGTCGATTCACAATCAAGCATTCGTTAAAGGGTTATACATTACTAACGAATGCAAAAAAAAAAGACCGAAAGCTTTTAAGCTTCCGGTCCGATCTAATTCTTTTAATTCGAAGTACTTTCTAAGGTTATGAAAGCGCTTTTAACATTGTAGATCCAATCTCAGCTGGAGATTGCACTACATGTATTCCACAGCTTGCCATGATTCTCATCTTAGCTTCTGCGGTATCATCTTCGCCACCGACAATTGCACCTGCGTGCCCCATTGTACGTCCAGCCGGAGCTGTTTTTCCAGCGATAAAACCGACCACTGGTTTTTTGTTACCCGTAGACTTAATATATTCCGAAGCTACTGCTTCGTAGTTTCCACCGATTTCGCCTATCATTACGATAGCATCAGTTTCGTCATCTTCCATCAACAATTGGACCGCATCTTTAGTAGGTGTTCCTACTATTGGATCTCCCCCTATTCCTATAGCTGTAGATATTCCTAATCCCGCTTTTACAATCTGATCTGCAGCTTCATAAGTTAGTGTACCTGATTTCGATACTATTCCTATTCTTCCTTTTTTAAATACGAATCCAGGCATGATACCTACTTTCGCTTCTCCCGGTGTAATTACTCCTGGGCAGTTAGGTCCAACTAAAGTACAATCGAATTTTTCGATATATGCCTTTACTTTCACCATATCCTGTACTGGAATACCCTCAGTGATACATATAATTACTTTGATACCTGCTTCTGCAGCTTCCATGATTGCATCTCCTGCAAATCTTGGTGGCACAAATAATATAGAAGTATCTGCACCAGCTTTTTTTACCGCTTCATCTACTGAGTTAAACACGGGTTTTCCCAAGTGTTCATTTCCACCTTTACCAGGAGTGACTCCTCCAATTATATTGGTACCGTACTCGATCATTTGCTCTGCATGAAACGATCCTTCTTTACCAGTAAATCCTTGTACGATTATCTTACTATCCTTATTGACTAATACACTCATTGTGTTCTCTTCACTTATTTTCTGTTATTAAAATAATGCCCTTCAACATGAATTCAATCAATCATATTAAATGATATCAAAAAATGAACAGTTACTATAGTATTTAGTTTCTTTCAAAAATGAAAACTTCTTCATTTTCTTTATGCATATAATAATGTTCTCTAGCGTATTTCTCTTTGTTTTTCTCAAGATCCAACTTCTCTATCTTCACCTCTTCAATTAGGTCCAGATATTTCTGCTTATCGGCCTCAAGATTCTCGATCGTCTGCGCTAGTTTTTTCTGCGTCACATAGTTGTGTTTGTCAAATACTAATAACCATACAAAGAATATGGCTGTGACAATCACATACTTGTTTACGAGAAGGCTAGATACAGATAGATCAGAGCTTAATTGCTTGATTATCTTCATGATGTTGTAGTTTTCTTAGTACAAAGATAAGAAAATAGTAGAATCTCAGCGATTTTTAGGCCATTACCCTTCCGCTTTTCAATTGACACTAAAATTTAAAGATAGACCTCAGACTAGAATAATATCTTTCTTATCCCATTCAAGCGGTCCAAAAATTAGATACAGCTTATTAGCCTAGTAATGCTCTCCCTGGATATACTGCAGCATCACCCAATTCCTCTTCAATTCTAAGTAACTGGTTGTATTTAGCTATTCTATCGCTACGAGATGCAGATCCTGTTTTTATTTGTCCAGTATTTAGCGCCACTGCTAGATCTGCAATGGTCGTATCTTCTGTCTCACCAGATCTATGGCTCATTACGCATGTGTATGCATTTCGAGTAGCTAGATTAACAGTATCTATAGTCTCTGTTAGGCTTCCAATTTGATTTACTTTGATCAATATTGAATTGGCTGCATCTTCATCGATTCCTCTTTGAAGTCTCTTAGTATTAGTTACGAATAAGTCATCTCCGACGATTTGTAATCTATCTCCTAATTGCTTGTTCATATTCGTCCAAGCCGCCCAGTCATCTTCGTGCAGTCCATCTTCTATTGATAATATTGGATATTGATTACACCAATCAGCCCAGTAAGATACCATCTGTTCAGATGTTAATTTATCACCGGTAGATTGATGAAAGTGATACACCTTCTCATCTTCCAAGTAAAACTCAGATGCTGCTGCATCCATTGCGATCATCATATCTACTCCTGGCTTATATCCAGCTGCTTCTATTGCTTGAAGTACGATCTCAATCGCTTCTTTATTTGATCCTAAATTCGGTGCAAATCCACCTTCATCTCCCACATTAGTTGAATGCCCTTTACTACTTAGTACTTTCTTTAGATGGTGAAAAACGGTAATTCCCATTCTCAAACCTTCAGAGAAATTCTCGGCACCAACAGGCATCACCATAAATTCCTGAAAGTCTATACTATTATCAGCATGCGATCCTCCATTCAGTATATTCATCATCGGTACTGGCATCACATGCGCATTGACACCTCCGATATATCTGTAAAGGCTTTGACTACTTTCTGCAGCAGCTGCTTTTGCTACAGCGAGAGAAACTCCTAATATCGCATTAGCGCCTAATTTAGATTTATTATGTGTACCATCGATCTCAATCATCGTCTCATCGATGAGTCTTTGATCCATAGCATCTTCACCAATCAACGCCTCTCTAATATCTTCTTCTATATTTTGACAAGCCTGTAAAACGCCTTTTCCTAGAAATCTGTCAGGATTACCATCTCTCAATTCTACCGCTTCATACTTTCCTGTGCTGGCACCTGAAGGCACGGCTGCTCTGCCTATAAATCCTGTTTCAGTTAGCACTTCCACCTCTACAGTTGGGTTACCTCTACTATCAATGATTTCCCTTGATCTGATATCTAATATTGTGCTCATGCTTTATTTTACTTATTATTTAATACTGTGAATATACGACTTATTGTATTGTATACACTATGATAAAGATGCTACAAATTCATCAAACAAATATCTACTATCATGAGGGCCTGGGGCTGCCTCAGGGTGGTATTGAACAGAGAAAGCTTTAGTGCCTTTGATACGTATACCTTCAATCGTATCATCATTTAGATTTCTATGTGTAATTTCTACCGTATCGCTCTTCTTTTCTATCACTTCAGCATCTACGCTAAAACCATGATTTTGACTGGTAATCTCTCCTTTCCCAGAGATTAGATTTTTAACAGGATGATTAATACCTCGATGACCATGATGCATTTTATAAGTTGGAATATCATTCGCCAAGGCCAATAGTTGGTGTCCAAGGCAGATTCCAAACATTGGTTTTTCTTCTTTCATTAGCGTCTTCACTGTATTGATTGCATAATCCATAGAAGATGGGTCACCAGGTCCGTTAGACAAGAAATAGCCGTCGTAATCTGTTTTCAATATTTCGCTTGCATTAGTTTCTGCAGGATATACATCCACTTTACAACCTCTACTTACGAAGTTTCTTAATATATTCCTCTTCGTACCAAAGTCCATTACCGCAATTCTATGTTTAGCGTCATCCTCACCTAGTGAATATTTTTCTTTGGTAGTAACTTTAGACGCCAACTCCAATCCTTCCATATTAGGAACCTTTGCCAATTGCTCTTTAAGTTTTTCTATATCAGTTTCTTCAGTAGAAATAATACAATTCATAGCACCTTTACTCCTAATGTGACGCACTATTGCTCGTGAGTCTACATCATAAATACATACGATATTATTATCTTCAAAATACTTTTGAATGCCTTGATCTGCTAAGGGACGTGAATAATTGTCAGTGAAGTTTTTACAAATGAGACCAGCGATCTGTACGACTTCAGATTCTTCGTCTTCATCCTTAGTCCCATAGTTGCCAATGTGTGCATTAGTGGCTACCAATACTTGACCAAAATAAGATGGATCCGTAAAGATCTCTTGGTATCCAGTCATACCAGTATTAAAACAAATCTCTCCAGATGTAGTACCTGTAATTCCACCAGCCTTACCTTCAAAGTAAGTGCCGTCGTCTAGTAGTAATATTGCTTTCTTGTCAGTCATTGCGCTATAAATACGAGGGTTATAAATTTGAACAAAAATATACATCTATCACCAAAGGAAAGAGATACATATTAAAATTTTTATAATGAATTTTTCACTGTGTCTATTAAGTGCTTTTCATCTATTTCAGGGCATAAAAAAAGAGCATATTCAAAAATGAATATGCTCTTTATATATTATATAGTCCATGATGACTATTCTTCTTCGTTTGATTGAGTCGCTGGTGCTGCTGCTACTGCTGCGGCTGCTCCACTTTTCTTTCCTCTTCTACTTCTTCTTGACTTCTTACCTCCAGTCTTACCTTTAGCAGAGTAAGCTGTATTATAGTCAACAAACTCGATCATTGCAGTTTCTGCTCCATCACCTTTTCTGACACCTGTCTTGATGATTCTTAAGTATCCTCCTGGTCTATCTGCTACTTTTTCTGCAATAGGTCCAAAAAGCTCCTTAACTGCTTCTTTATTCTGAAGGTTACTGAATACAGTTCTTCTTGAGTGTGTACTATTAGTTTTAGCCTTAGTAATTAATGGCTCAATAAATACTCTTAGCGCTTTCGCCTTAGCTAAGGTAGTATTGATTCTTTTGTACTCTACTAATGAGATAGACAAGTTTCTTAATAAGGCAACTCTATGTCCTTTTTGTCTACCTAGGTGATTATGTTTTTTTCCGTGTCTCATGGAGATTACGATTTTTGGGTATCACTTTGAGATTCTTGATATTACGACCTGATCAATTAAATCTCGCAGTATAAACCTGTATTTGATAAATAAATACTATCCAAGCCTCAGCTTGAGTCGTGCGATTATTCTTTTCTTACTCTTCGTCTAACTTATACTTAGATAAGTCCATTCCGAAAGTAAGTCCTTTGTTTTGTAATAATTCTTCGATCTCAACTAATGATTTCTTACCGAAGTTTCTGAACTTAAGTAATTCGTGAGTATCGTATCTTACCATTTCACCAAGAGAATTAATTTTAGCTGCCTTCAGACAGTTGTAAGCTCTTACAGAAAGATCTAGATCTTCTAAAGAAGTCTTGAGGAGCTTTCTCATGTGTAATATGTGCTCATCCACTATGTTATCTTCTCTGCTTGAAGCATCATCGAATGTGATGTTCTCATCAGTGATTAACATTAGGTGCTGAATTAAAATTCTAGAAGCTTCTTTTACTGCCTCTTCTGGGTGAATTGTTCCATCAGTCTGAACGTCCATCATGAGCTTCTCATAATCCGTTCTTTGACCAACTCTTGTATTTTCTACTTTGTAAGCAACTCTTTTGATCGGTGTATAGATCGCATCTACAGGTATGACTCCGATAGGTGCATCTTTAGGAAGATTTTCATCTGCAGGAACATATCCACGTCCTTTTGAGATTGTAAGCTCTATTTCTAGATTTACAGATGGTTCCATATTACAGATCACTAAATCAGGATTCATTACTTTGAATACTGTAGTTTGCTCTTCTATGTCACCTGCTAAGAAAGCCTCTTTTCCGCTGATCGTTAAGTATACTTTATCTTCAGACTCCTCTTCAGTTTCTACTAAAGCCTTAAGTCTAATTTGCTTTAAGTTTAGGATGATATCTACCATATCCTGTACCACTCCTTTGATCGTCGCAAATTCGTGATCTACTCCAGCAATTCTAATCGCAGATATTGCATAACCTTCTAATGAAGAAAGTAAAACTCTTCTTAATGAATTACCAATAGTCTGACCGAAACCAGGCTCTAAGGGTTTGAACTCAAATGTTCCATTAAAGTCATCCGCTTTCTGAAGGATAATTTTATCAGGTCTTTGAAAGTTTAATATGCTCATAAGTGTGTAGTTATGCTATGCTGAAAAATATGGTTGAAATAAAGGGCTAAACGTACAAAAGGGCTACCCAAGATATTGAGTAGCCTTTTGTATCTAATCTTATTACTTAGAGTACAATTCTACAATAAGTTGTTCATTGATCTTTTCTGGAACTGCTTCCCTTTCTGGATAAGCGAGGAAAGTACCTTCGCCTCTTGCATCGTTCCACTCTAGCCAACCAAAGTTTCTCACGTCACTTTTAGACGCGATACTATTAGTTATTACTTCAAGATTTTTTGATTTGTTTCTTACAGTGATCACATCACCTGGTCTTAGCTGACAAGAAGGTATATTAGTAAGTACACCATTAACCATGATATGCTTATGCGATACTAAGTGACGAGCCCCATCTCTTGTAGGAGAAAGACCTAATCTGAATACTGTGTTATCTAATCTAGCTTCTAAGAATTGTATAAGGATTTCACCCGTTACACCAGACTTACCGTTAGCAGATTCGAATAAGTTACGGAATTGTCTTTCCAGAACACCGTATGTATACTTAGCCTTTTGCTTCTCCATTAATTGGAGTGCGTAGTCAGACTTTTGCTTTCTTCTTCTACCGTTACCATGTTGTCCTGGTGGGTATTTTCTTTTTTCAAAAGCTCTGTCGTGTCCGAAGAGTGATTCTCCGAAGGCTCTAGATTTCTTTGTTTTTGGTCCGGTATATCGTGCCATTTAATTCTCAGTTGTAATGGTAATAATAATGTACTGAATCTAAATTATACTCTTCTCTTCTTCGGAGGTCTACATCCGTTGTGAGGTATAGGAGTTATATCTCTGATCTTTGTTACTTTGATACCTACACCGTCTACTGCTCTAATTGCAGCTTCACGTCCAGCACCAGGTCCTTTTACATATACTTCACATGTTCTCATTCCTGCATCGTAAGCAGATTGCGCTGCATCCGCAGCAGCAATTTGAGCTGCATAAGGAGTATTTTTCTTACTACCTCTAAAACCTGCTTTACCAGCAGATGCCCAAGAGATAACTTGACCTTGTTTGTTAGTCAAAGAGATAATAATGTTATTGAAAGTTGCCTGTATATAAACAAGACCATCGCTTCCAACGGCTACATTACGTTTTTTTGCTTTTGCTTTTGCCATGACTATTTATTATTTAGTAACCTTCTTTTTATTTGCTACAGTCTTCTTCTTTCCTTTTCTAGTACGCGCATTTGTCTTAGTACGCTGACCTCTTAAAGGAAGACCTTTTCTGTGTCTTAGTCCTCTGTAACATCCGATATCCATCAGACGCTTAATATTTAACTGTACCTCACTTCTTAATTCACCTTCAACAGTGTACTCATCTTGAAGAAGCTTAGTGATGAACTTAATGTTCTCATCAGTCCAGTCTTGAACTTTGGTATTGTGCTCAATCCCAGCTCTATCAAGTAGTTCTGCAGATCTAGTATCACCTACACCATAGATGTAAGTCAAACCTATTATACCTCTCTTGTTTCTTGGTAAATCTACCCCAGCAATCCTTGCCATAGTTGATACAATTAGTTAATTACCCTTGTCTTTGCTTAAACCTTGGGTTCTTTTTGTTAATAATGTAAAGCTTACCGTTTCTTCTTACGATCTTACAGTCAGCTGACCTTTTCTTGATTGATGCTCTTACTTTCATTGTCGTTGCATTTATTTAGTGCTATTAATACCCTTATTTATATCTATATGTAATTCTCCCACGAGTAAGATCATATGGAGACATCTCCACAGCCACCTTGTCACCTGGCATAATTCTAATATAGTGCATTCTCATCTTACCACTAATAGTCGCTACGATGAGATGATCATTTTCAAGACGTACTCTGAACATAGCGTTAGATAACGCTTCTTCAATGATTCCATCTTGCTTTATAAGGTCTTGTTTAGCCATATTTTAATTTCGGAGTGCAAATATCTAAATATTTATTGTATTTGCCTAATTTCTGGGTTCTTTTTAATCTCCTCTTCTACCCACTCATGGTTGGATAATATATCCGGTCCATCCGTTCTTACAGCTACTGTATGCTCATAATGAGCCGATGGTTTATTATCCTTCGATAAAATAGTACCATCTGCAGCTTTCTTCACTGCTTTAGTACCTAAGTTAACCATTGGTTCAATAGCTATTACGAGCCCATCTTTCAACTGAACTCCTCTGCCTCTTTTACCATAATTAGGTACTTCTGGAGATTCATGTAAGTCTTTACCCAATCCATGCCCCACTAACTCTCTAACTACACCATATCCATGCTTTTTCTCTGCAAACTCCTGCACTGTATATCCTATATCTCCTACTCTATTCCCTACTCTAGCTTGCTCTATCCCTAGATACAAAGCTTTTTTGGTAACAGATAGAAGTTCTTCTACTTCATCGCTAATTCCATTGAAGGCAAATGTATATGCTGAATCTCCATAAAATTCATTCATAAGTACACCACAATCTACAGATACAATATCATCTTCTTGAAATTCTCTATCCGTAGGTACTCCGTGTACTACAGCTGCATTTGTAGAAATGCACAATGTACCTGGAAAACCATAAAGACCTTTAAATCCAGGGATGGCACCATCATGCGATCTTATGAAATCTTCAGCAGCCTTATCTATTTCTAATCCTGTAATTCCTGGCTTAAGTAATGATGCCACGTGTGCAAGAGTCTTACTGAGTAGAGTACAACTCTGTCTCATCAACTCTATTTCATCATTAGTCTTGTAGTATATCATCTAGAATGATAGAATTACATGCTCGCACCAATCTGCATACCGTTTCCACCTCTACCTTTTAGTTTTCCGGTCTTAGTAAGACCATCGTACTTTCTCATTAGTAGATATGATTCGATCTGTTGCAGTGTATCTAATACTACCGCTACTAAGATAAGTAGTGAAGTACCTCCAAAGAACAATGCAAATCCTTGATTTACACCCATACTTGCTATGATACCTGGTAATATTGCGATCAGCCCTAAGAAAATAGAACCTGGCAATGTAACTCTTGTCGTCAATGAATCTATATATTCTTGAGTATCCGTTCCTGGCTTTATACCCGGAATGAAAGAATTCTGTCTTTTTAAATGCTCCGCATATTGTTGCGGGTTTACGATAAGTGCTGTATACACATATGTAAATACTACCACCAAAATGAAGAATATGATATTATAAATTGGAGAAGTCCAATCCTGCAATGCCATTAAGAACGAACTTGGCTCTTCACCTTGTCCACTTACTAATCCTCCTAATGTAGGAGGCAAGAACATAATCGCTTGCGCAAAGATAATTGGCATTACACCAGAGGCATTCACTTTTAATGGAATGTAATCTCTCGCTCCAGCTGTAGGCACATCATCATTAGTTCTACCTACCATTCTCTTCGCAAATTGAATAGGGATTTTTCTAACTCCCTGTACAATCAACACTGTAGCTAATACCACAAAGAATAAAGCTACAAACTCTACTAGAAGCAATAAGAAACCTGATTGATTCAACTGGGTTTTTACTTCTGCGAAGAATGAGAATGGAAGCGTCGCAATAATACCGATCATGATCAATAATGATATACCATTTCCGATACCTTTATCCGTTATCTTTTCACCTAACCACATTGCGAAGATCGTTCCTGTAGAAAGGATAATAATATTAGATAACCAGAATGCGCTTTCACTTACACTTGGAGAAATAGCACCCATACTTTTAATGTATGCTAGATAACCACCTCCTTGAACTAAGGTGATAAGTACGGTCAATAATCTTGTAATCTGTGTGATTTTCTTTCTTCCTGATTCGCCTTCTCTAGACTGTAATCTTTGGAAGTAAGGTACTGCAAACCCAAGTAATTGGATGATAATCGATGCAGTAATATAAGGCATGATACCCAACGCAAAAACAGAACCTTGATTAAAGGCTCCACCTGTGAATGCATTTATCATTCCCAGTATACCAGTTCCGTCTGCTGCTGAAGCTTCAAGTACCTTTGGCATTACACCAGGAAGCGCTACAAATGATCCGAATCTGTAAATTGCTAATATCAAGAGTGTAAACAGAATCTTGTCTTTAAGCTCTGCTATGCTCCATATATTCTTTAGAGTATCTATAAATTTCATGCTGTATTATTATACTAGATTCACACTACCACCTTGGGCTTCGATTTTAGTTTTCGCTGCTTCAGAAACTGCATTCGCTGTAACTGCTACTTTCATAGTGATATCTCCACTACCTAGTACTTTGAAAACTTCAGTCTTCTTGATGTATCCATTTTTATAAAGTACTTCAGCATTAATCTCGCTTACATTTAATTTCTCAGCGATTGACTGAAGCTTACTAACGTTTATAGCAACGTAGTTCACTCTGTTTGGGCTTTTAAAACCTCTCTTAGGAAGTCTCATTTGCAATGGCATCTGACCACCTTCAAAAGCTCTCTTACTACTATATCCACTTCTAGACTTAGCACCTTTGTGACCTCTTCCGGCTGTACCACCTGTACCTGCTGCTTGTCCACGTCCCAATCTCTTTTCAGAGTGAGTAGATCCTTTTGCTGGCTTTAGATTATGTAATTCCATTATTGCTATACTTTAAATATATTGTTATGCTTGTTCAACTGTTACTAGGTGCGATACTTTATTGATCATACCTTGTATTTGTGGAGTTACTTCTTTTTCCACAGATTTATTGATACCTCTTAGGCCTAAGGCTAAAAGTGTATTTTTTTGCTTCTTAGATCTGTCGATTGACGACTTCACTTGTTTGATTATTACTTTACCCATTGTTCTATAGCTTTTACTATCCTTCGTAAACTTTTCTTAGAGATACTCCTCTTTGTTTAGCCACAGTCTGCGCACTTCTTAATTTAGAAAGAGCGTCAATAGTTGCTTTTACAACATTATGAGGATTAGAAGATCCCTGTGACTTAGCTAATACATTATGTATTCCTGCAATCTCAAGAACCGCTCTCATAGCACCACCTGCAATTACACCGGTACCATCTGCAGCCGGCTTAATAAGTACTTTACCAGCACCGTATTTCCCTTTTTGCTCATGAGGTATAGTTCCATGTAATAAAGGAACTGAAATCATATTTTTCTTTGCGTCATCCACAGCCTTAGAAATAGATTCAGACACATCTCTAGCTTTACCTAAGCCATGTCCAACTTTTCCTTTACCATCACCTACTACGGCAATCGCTGAAAAACTAAAAGTACGTCCACCCTTGTTAACCTTCGTTACACGGTTGAGCGATACTAATTTTTCTTTTATATCTGACTCAGCGTTGTTTGATCTTTCTTGTCTCTTTGCCATTGCTATTATGATTTAGAATTTTAATCCACCTTCTCTAGCTCCTTCAGCTAAAGATTTTACTCTTCCGTGGTAAAGGTATCCACCTCTGTCAAATACTACATCTGTAATACCTGCTGCAGCTGCGTTCTTTGCGATCATCTTACCTACTTCTTTGGCTACTTCTACAGAATTACCTGTAAGATTTGCGCCTCTAGAAGTCGCTGATGCTATAGTTTTAGCATTCTGATCGTCTACCAACTGGCAGTAGATTTGTTTGTTACTTCTGAAAACAGAAAGTCTTGGCTTACTCGGAGTACCGCTTATTTTCTTTCTGATTCTTCTTTGTATCCTTTTTCTGCTGGCTACTTTAGAACTCATAGTATATGAATATTATAATATAATTTATTTTGTTTTTGATAATCAGAAAATACTAGCTCTCCGCTTATCTATGCTGCAATCGTAAAATTTCTTAAACGACTTTTATTAACTAGCTGCAGTCTTACCAGCTTTTCTTCGGATCTCTTCTCCTTTGAATCTTACACCTTTTCCTTTGTATGGCTCAGGCTTTCTAAATGCTCTAATCTTAGCGGCTACTTCTCCAATTAATTGGTTATCGATACCTTCCAAAATTACAGCTGGATTTGATCCTTTCTCCATAGCCGTCGTAAGTTTGATCTCATCTGGAATGTAGAAATATATCGGGTGTGAATACCCCAGTGTTAATTCTAGTAAGTTTCCAGTATTACCTGCTCTATAACCTACACCGACCAACTCTAGTTCTTTCTTGTAACCATTAGTTACACCCTCTACCATATTCGCTATTAATGATCTATATAGACCGTGCATAGCTTTATGTCTCTTTTGTTCTGTAGGTCTTTTAACCTCAACTACTCCCTCTTGAATATCAACGATGATATCTGGATCGATTTGCTGCGTTAATTCACCTTTTGGTCCTTTTACAGTTACAAGATTACCTTGAGATACTGTGATCGTAACTCCACTTGCAAATGATATTGGTTCCTTTCCTATTCTTGACATAATCTTGTCTGATTAAGTATTATAATAATTTTGTAAGAGATCTAGTAAACGTAACAAAGTACCTCACCACCCACATTGTCTCTTCTGGCTTGCTTATCTGTCATCAAACCTCTTGATGTAGATATTACAGCGATACCTAGACCGTTAATAATACGTGGAAGATCTTTTGAAGATGAATACTTTCTTAGACCAGGCTTGCTGATACGTCCCATCTTTCTTATTACAGGCTCATTAGTAATAGGATCATACTTGATCGCTACTTTAATAGTACCTTGAGGACCAGCATCATCATCAAATTTGTACTTGAGGATATATCCTTGGTCGTAAAGAATTTCAGTTAATGTCTTCTTGAGATTACTAGCCGGAATATCTACCGTTCTATGTCTCGCTTTCTGAGCATTTCTGATTCTTGTTAAGTAATCTGCTATTGGATCTGTTACTATCATCTTATTATATAAATAAGTTTATCTAAATTCTATTTCTGTTAAAGTGCTAGTATCTACCAGCTCGCTTTTGTTACACCTGGGATCTTACCATCAAGAGCCATTTGTCTAAATGTTACTCTATTGATTCCGAATCTTCTCATGTATCCCTTTGGTCTACCTGTAAGTAAACATCTATTATGTAGTCTTACTTTTGAAGAGTTTTTAGGAAGCTTATCAAGTTCTTCCCAGTTACCTTCTGCTTTAAGCTTAGCCCTTAGGTCGGCATACTTTGCTACCATCCTTTGTCTTTTTGCTTCTCTTGCTATAAGTGCTTTTCTAGCCATGACTATATTAGTTTGCTTGTATTTGATTCTTAAATGGCATTCCCAATTCTTTGAGAAGTGCTAAGGCTTCAGCGTCAGTTTTAGCAGTCGTTACGAATGTGATATCCATACCTGTGATCTTGCTAATCTTGTCCAAGTTCATCTCAGGGAAAATAATCTGCTCAGTTACACCTAGCGTATAATTTCCTCTTCCGTCAAAACTTTTATCGTTGATACCTCTGAAATCTCTTACTCGAGGAAGGGCTACTGTGATCAGTCTATCTAAGAATTCATACATTCTCTCGTTTCTAAGTGTCACCTTAGCACCGATTGGCATAAATTCTCTCAATTTAAAGTTAGATACTGATTTCTTAGCTTTTACTGATACCGCTTTCTGTCCAGTGATTGTAGTCATTTCTGCTACTGCGTTATCTACTAACTTTTTATCCTGAGTCGCTCCACCTACACCTTGGTTAAGACATATCTTAACTAGCTTAGGTACTTCCATGATACTTTTGTATCCAAACTGCTCATTGAGCTTTGGAATGATCTCCTCTCTGTATTTGTTTTTTAGTCTCGTTGTATTCATACTAAACTATTTCTCCAGATTTTTTAGAATATCTAACCATTTTACCGTCCACTTCTTTTCTTCCAACTTTTGTTGGCTCTCCAGATTTTGGATCTATTAGCATTAGATTAGAGATGTGTATAGGCGCTTCCACCTCAATGATACCACCAGGGTTCTCATTTGCAGGTTTCGTGTGCTTCTTTACCATGTTTACTCCTTCTACAATTGCACGGTTCTTATTGACGATGATTTCCTTAATCTCACCAGAAGATCCTTTAGAAGCCCCAGCGATAACCATCACTTTGTCTCCCTTCTTTACATGCAGTTTTGGTGCAAATCTTTTCATTATTGATTATTTATCCTTTGGCCGATGTACGGCTAAATGTTATTCTTATTAAAGTACCTCTGGAGCTAATGATACAATTCTCATGTAATCCATTTCTCTAAGCTCTCTGGCAACAGGTCCAAAAATCCTTGTACCTCTTGGCTCTTCGTTAGCATTTAGAAGTACAGCTGCGTTGTCATCAAATCTGATGTACGAACCATCTCTTCTTCTGATCTCCTTTTTTGTTCTCACGATTACCGCTTTAGAAACAGTACCTTTCTTTAAAGTACCTGGAGAAACATCTTTCACAGTCACTACGATTACGTCACCTACTGATGCGTATCTTCTTTTAGAACCTCCCAATACTCTAATACAAAGTACTTCTTTGGCTCCGCTGTTGTCTGCTACTTTTAATCTAGATTCCTGTTGGATCATCTTATATTAATTTAAAGCTTATTCTTAAATTGATAAGAGTTACTTATTTAGCTCTTTCTAAAATTTCAACTAGTCTCCATCTCTTATTCTTACTGAGTGGTCTAGTCTCCATTATTCTCACAGTATCTCCCTCATTACACTCATTCTTCTCGTCGTGCGCTGTGAATTTTTTAGACTTTTTCATGAACTTACCGTAGATCGGATGCTTGATCTTTCTCTCGATAAGTACAGTGATGGTTTTCTCCATCTTTGTAGAAGTCACTACTCCTACTCTTTGCTTACGTAACTTTCTTTCAGTTCCAGTTTGCTCAGTCATAGTTATTATTTTTTACTTCTACGTCTTCTAATGTTACTTCTACCAGCTAATTGCTCAGGAGTCATCGCAGCGATTTCTCTTCTACGTACTTCTGATTTAATTCTTGCGATATCTCTTCTTACGCC
>CALBEE010000070.1 GCA_937927575.1 uncultured Saprospiraceae bacterium
AATCAGAGGGTCTGGGGTTCAAGTCCCTGTGGGCCCACCCACATTAAGCCGCTACATCGATTTCTATCGGAGGAAGCGGCTTTTTTATTTAAAATGCAAATTGAATATTAGAATGCACTATGTATATATTATATACTCTCACAGAATGGACAAATTCTATATTGGTGAGTCCTACAACTTAGAACAGAGGCTCTCTAATCACAATGCGAGATATTACGATAATGCTTACACCTCTTTCACAGATGATTGGGAATACTTTTGGTTTCAAAGTTGCGAATCAAAATCAATCGCTAATTACGCTGAGATAAAGAAGGGCAAAAAAAATTACTATAAATTATGACAATACAACCCAAATAATAAAATTGCAAGTAATTATGAATGTAACAAGAAAAATAATGAACCAGATTAACATACTACTATTACTATTGATTCAATCCTTTGTATCTAGTGCCCAAGAGATAACAAACCTTCTGATCGTACCGGAAGAGACAAATCTTTTTGGATTTAAGGCACTTTTTCTAACAGACGATATATATGTAGATGGCAATAGGCCATATATTAACCTTCTTGGACCTGGTGTTAGAGACTTAGATTTAGGTTTAGATTTTTCCTCTATCCCTGAGGGGCAAGTGCAGATCAATCCTACTAATGGGTTTGATTATCCTTTAGCCTTTACTTATGTAATGGAGTATGGTGAAAACGGATTTTCTGATTTCACAGCTCTTATGGATGGATCTTTTCAGGAACCATTTGGAATTGATGCTGAGAATATTGCATATGCCTTTTCATCACCAAGAGGTTGGTTTGATGATTTGAAAATATATGGAGATAGTACTTCTTATATTGGGGATGAAGATATTCGAAATGATATTGCCGTCTACGATAAATTGAATGATACATTACTATGGCATTATGAAGATCATGATGATTACAGTCATAAGTTGCTTTCTCAAGGGATAGATATAGATGGTGATTATTTGTACTATGCCATGACGTTTAACCATCCACATCCATTTATGGGAGATAGCCTTATACGTACTAATACTTCTAGCCTTGGTAATAATTATTCAAGTGTTTTACATAAAATCAACTGGCGTACTAATGAGAAGCTCTGGTCTTATAATATGGCCTCCGAAATAGATCCCGATGAAATCTGGCAAGTAAAAGTGCTGGATGATGGATCCGTAATGATGGCTATAGAGTCTTACGGTCCTTTTACTTGGGATGGTGTTACATTGGATCCAGATCACATGTATGGTGGTCCTAATGGAGGTTTTTATAACGTTGTATTGGTCAATGTAAGTTCTGATGGAGACTATCTCAATCATGTCCACCTATGGTCACCTTGGAACCATAGTGCTTTTGATGTCCAGATAGAGCCAAATGGAAATGTTTATGCTTACGGTCTTATACATTCGGAGGAAAATTATCCAGGCTTTGTAGAAGTGCATGGTGATTCTATCAGGTTCGAGAGCGGTACTTATAATACAGGTAATTTGTTGGCTTTTGATAAAGGATTAAATCTTAGATGGTACAAGGAGTATGGTGGTGACAATACAGTTTATGTTTCTAGCGTAAACGAATTGCAAGATAATGAGGTGATTGTTAATATTTGGATTCATGAGAATGTGGATATAGAAGGAACCATTTACGAAAACGAGTACTACGATAATGAGTATTTCGGAGAGCCGAATCCTTTAAAACAAAATTTTATAATTCATTATAATGAAGGTGGTGACTTGCTTTCATCTCCGCTTCCATTTGGAGATTCGTATCGAACACAAGAAATTATCGAATTGGAAGAAGATCGATATCTTTTTCTTCTTAGAAATCACCATGGTGAATTCAGCACGCCAACATTTTTGGACCAAGAAATAGGTCTTTACCATGAGGAATATAATACAATCATGGAAGTTGAGGGGAGTTTCTTAGAAAGCGTAACCTCAGTTAATAATTTTATCAAAGCTGAAGAAATCCAAAGTTATCCGAATCCAGTTCTTGAATCTAGCCAGTTCAGCATTGTGCTGCCAGATAATTGTATCAGTAAAGGTGCTACTTTGCGGATTTATGATTTACAAGGTAAGCTACATAGTACTCTAGATTACTATAGCCTCCAAAATGAAATACATTTATCATCTAGTTTTTTAAGCCAAGGCATAAATACAGTTCTGATAAAGTGCGATGGTCAATATTTCAAAACAAGAATAGTGAAAAATTAGAAGCTTAATAATTAAAGAAAGATGAAAACTAACGATGCATGATCATGTCATGCACTATGTAATTCCAATAGGCACTGTACTCGAATAGAACATTAATCGCACAACTTAGCATTATCGCAATATTACACCAGACAAATATGATGCGTTTTTGATTGATTCAAAAATTAAGGAAATTATTTAAGATATTATCTTATCCATACCTAATCTAATCTTTCCCAATCCTATCATCGCATTCACCAAACTAATACTTTCATATTGGTTAATATCTTCAACCAAAATTGGTCTTTCGATTAATCTACCTTGATCGATCAATTGTTGTCTTCTTGTACCCTGTAGTAGGCAAGTAGTCGGAGTATACCACTTCCCCTTTTTTAGCAAAGCTAAATTGCTGTACGAACAATCTGTTAGCATCCCATCCTTTACAATGATTATATCATCACAATCTTCTCTTTGAGTATATAGTTCATTAATATGATCACGATCCAAGAACTTGTATTCATAATTAATTGAATTATCATGTACTAATTTCAACGACTTGATATTTTTGGTTTGATATGCCGTGTAAGTAAGGCCATCTAGTTCTTCACCATACAAGATTCTACATTTCACCAATCCTTTACGAAAATTGGATGGCACACGAATATGCTTACGAAGAGAAATAGGTGCAAGATCTTTAGCAAATAGTGCTACCCTACTTTGTTGCATTCGAGATTCATGTCTCTGAAGATTGTAAATACGGCCATTCAAAATCTTTATGCTTTCGATGAGTAGGGACATATATTTTATCTATTAGTTCTTGGTATTCGCTATCGAGATCACTCATGGCTGTTATGCCTCCTCCACTGCGGTATTGGAGTTTTCCGTCATTAGTTTTTTCTATATATCTGATCATTACACCAGAGTCCAAAGTATTGCCATCATATACACCAAATACACCTGTGTAGTAACCTCGATCATGTACTTCTGCTTCTTTGATAATCTCTAAAGTTTTGGGCTTCGGTGCGCCACTTACACTACCAGCGGGCAGCAAAGTAAATAAGATAGTCCCTAATCGATCATGAAAATCACTCGATAGTTTTCCTCTAATTTCAGAACTAACTTGATGTAGACTTTTTAGATTCGTCTTCAAGGTATCTATATATCTAAATTTGGTAACTCGCACTTCTTTGGCGACCATACTTAAGTCATTACGAATCAAATCAACTATAGTACAATGTTCTGCAGTTTCCTTTTTATCATTTAATATATATAAATCCGCTCCCATTGCATCAGCATCTATAGTTCCCTTCATAGGATAAGAGTAGATATATTCGTCTCTGATCTGGACAAAAATTTCTGGTGAAAAGACGACCAACTCCTCCTCAATATGAAGTTTATATTTAGCTTGACTTCTTTGATATATATCGCTTAACGAGAGATCAGTAGAAATCTCAGTTGGCAATGCTAAATTCAATAAAAAAGTATTGCCATATTGAAGATGATCTTGCACTATATTAAAAGCTTTAGCGTATTCCCGCTTGTCAATAGGCATGGGCTCAAACATAAATTCTGACTCTACTTGAGGAAGCTTTTTATGATTAGACTGCTCATTTATATTATATCGGATATGAGGCGGCAATTCATCAAGAGGATAAATGATTGGTTTTTTCATCTCAAAATCAATCATAAAGAAAAAAGGAGTCCTTGACTTTCCCAAATCATTGATTTTTGCAATGCAATCTTCTATAATATCAGGGTGATTCATACTACTACAAATATCATATTTTATACGATAACAAATTCAATGTATATACTTTCACAAATCCAACTTACCATAATATGCCGTATCAATGTCTTTCACCATTTTAGTGAAATAAGTAATTTGTCCTGTATGATAACTAAAGTGTTCAGTCACATGAAATAAAATACTTACACCACTTTCTTGAAAATATTTTTGAATGCTACGGACTTTCAAGAGATCCTTTTCCACAATTCGTTCTAAGGCTTCATCAAGTTCTCTTGACAAAACATCCAGTTTGTCTTTCAAGTCTTTTCTAGGTAAAGGTCCCTTTTCACTAAACTCTAAGTCTCTTTGTCTTTTATCTTCTTGACCATCCATACCATGTAAAATCCATTGACGTACATTACCACAAAGATGCAATACCAAATTTCCGACAGCATTGGTATTAGCATTCTCTTTATGCCAAATCTGCTCGACTGATAATTCATCCAAACATTGCACAATTCGCGGAATAGATTCTTCTATGATTCGTTTACGCGTTTGTTCAATTAAAGCTTTTTTGTATTGAAGAGACATTTTTATGAATTGCTTTTTGGGTTTTTAGTTTTATCGATTTTTTATTTTGTCGTTTTCGGTTATGGTTACGGATCTGTTGTTTTCGATATTATCAATCAATTATAAAAAAGCCATGAACCTAAATAATCAAAACAAGAAAATATCTCGTTTCGTCGTTTCTGTTTTTCTTCCGAAAATCCAGAAACCCTATTAATCGAAACAAGGAAATGTCTCGTTTCGTCGTTTCTGTTTTTCTTCCGAAAAGCCAGAAACCTACCAAGTTTTAGTTTTATAGGGATATACCTTATTATATTCTTTATCTATCATTTCGGTAAGTTTCGCTCTCAATTCATTGACATTCTCTTTAGTGATGGCAGAAATGAAAATATTATCATCGTCATAATTATTTTTCAAATTCTGCTTTAGCTCAGCTACAATTTCACTTTTCACTTCATCATCCAAAAAGTCATCAAAATATCTTTCTCTGTAAAGATCTATTTTATTGAACACAAGTAAAGTAGGCTTTTCAGTTACACCAAGGTCTTGTAGCGTCATTCTTACCGTTTTCAGGTGATCTTCGAATTGCGGATGGGCAATATCCACTACATGTACCAGTATATCACTTTCCCTAACTTCATCTAATGTAGATTTAAAACTCTCTATCAGATGGTGCGGCAATTTCCTAATGAAGCCCACAGTATCTGAAAGCAAAAATGGCATTGAACCAAACACTACTTTCCGCACTGTAGTATCTAATGTCGCAAATAGTTTATTCTCTGCAAAGACATCAGATTTACTAAGCATATTCATAAGAGTAGATTTTCCAGCATTAGTATATCCAACCAATGCAACTCTTATTAAAGTCCCACGGTTTTTTCTTTGGGTTGCTGATTGCTGATCTATTTTCTCTAACTGCTTTTTCAGCTTCGATATTTTATCTCTTACTATCCTTCTGTCCGTCTCTATTTCCATCTCACCAGGACCTCTCATACCAATACCACCCTTCTGTCTTTCTAAGTGATCCCAAAGACCTCTTAGCCTTGGAAGCAAATATTGCGTCTGTGCTAGTTCTACCTGAGTCTTAGCTTGAGCAGTTTGCGCTCGACTTGCGAATATATCCAATATCAAAGTACTTCGATCTACTATTTTGACCTTCAACTCTTCTTCTAATATACTCGTTTGCTTTCCAGTAAGATCATCATCAAAGATCACCAAAGTGATATCTTCATTACGTTCTATGTACTCCGCAATTTCTTGTAGTTTACCTTTTCCCACAAATGTTCGTACATCCGGATGAGGCAATTTTTGGGTAACCCTTTTCTTAATTTCAGCGCCTGCAGTCTTCGCTAAAAATTCTAATTCGTCAAGATGTTCTTTTACCTGCTCCTCTGTATATTGCTTAGTAATCACTCCTACAAGCACAGCATATTCAGTCTCTTTTCGTAGACCTTTTACTCTCTCTTTACCTATTTTCCAGTTATCGCTCATTCTTTCTTCTTTTCGTTTATTCAAAAACTACAATTCTATTTGCTCATCCATTCTCGCGCGCTTAATCTTTCTTTATCTTTCCACAATTCAAAATGCAATCTATTTTGTTCCGAATCTACATTTCCCAAAATAGTGCTTTTATCTACCCTATCTCCTTTTTTTACAATTACATCCAACATATTGGCATAGATACTATAATAATCTCCATGCTGTAATATAATCATCTTTCCATATCCATCCATACTCTTTATACTGATGACCTCACCCGGCGCCACTGATAAAACATCCGAACCTTCAAAAGCAAATATTGAAATGGTTTCTGATCTCACTTCTTGATCCACTGATATATCCTCGATATATCCGTTAGATATAGGAAGCATCACATGACCTTTCTTAATCACTAAAGATTCGGTATTGTTAGTTACAATTTCACTAGTCTCTCTAACTCCACTCAACGCTCCCAACACTCTTGATTCTATGGCCTGATTGAGCGACTCCCTTTCTTGTTTAATAGCAGTCAATTGACTTTGTAAAATGGTCTTATCCTTCTGCAACTCTCTCAGTAATTCATTCTGCTGTTCTATTCGTATTTGCTGTTCACTATTTTGCAATTCTTGTTCTTGTATCAATGCAGAATTTTCTAATGCAAACTTTTTTATCTCTTCATTTTTCTTTGCGATTATTCCTTTGATCCTGCTGAGTTCATTTATCTTAGACTTACGATAAGAATCAAATTGCCTATGATAATTCCATCTCAAAAAAGCCTCATTAATATTTGAAGCGGATAATATCGTAATCCATTTAGATCCAGTTAATTTCTTAACGTATTTAGATCTAATCAATTCTGCATATTGTGTTTCTATACTACTTACTTTATCCTTTAAATTATCTAATGATAATTGATTATTTTCTATCTCCAACTCAGCAGCAAGAATAGACTTTTTGATATTATTAAGAAGCTCATTTCTTTGTGAAATTTGTCCTCGCAATAATACTAATGTTGCAATACCTTTTTGTCTATCAGACTCACTAGCTAAAATTAAGCTATCTGTTGTTTCTATAGATTCAATCACCTGCATGCGTTTCTCTTCTAACTGCATCCGATCTTGAGCAGCAAGGCAAGTAAATGTGCACAATAATATGAATAAAAGAAAGTGTCTATAACTTTTCATAATGCGAAGGAATAGAAAATTTAATAGCTCTAGGCTTATTGATCTCAAAATCTTTAAACTCTAGCTTAAGCGAAGCAGTTTCAGTTTCGCTATAAGGCAAGACATATCTCCTTTCGTAAGGTACTTTTCCATAGTCTTCCACTTCTCTATAGTCTAGATATTCTATTCGCACATCTCTATCATGGCGATCATTAATAAGTATCCGTTCGAGTAACAATTGATATGGGTCCAAAGCATATGTCAATTTTAAATCACCACTCACTCCACTTATCAGATGTTCTTGTTCAGATTGCTTAACCTTCGTATGAACCGAATCCGGTAACATGACATTACCAAACATCATTTGCTGCATATCTTCAAACTCTAAATCCAACTTATAATGATGCATCAAATCTTCTATCCTCCCTTCATCATAAGATCTATCTAATCTGTAAGCGATTTGGAAAGAGTCAGGCGTGATCTGTGCCCTTGCCGCTTCTACACCAAACTTCTTTACCATTACCCAAATTACACTATCTTTTTTCATACGCAGGTACATAGTACCTCCCACTTTTTCGGCAGGAGAATCGATATTGATTCCGGCTTTTGAAATCAACCAATCCCAATTGACATTACGATCTTCTAATGCACTAATTATTTCATTATCATCATAAACTGGAATAGGACGAGACATCACTACTTTCTTAGACTTACAAGCAGTAAATAAAAAAATCAATCCCAATAAAATGAAGAATAAATTTTGTTTCATATAATTAGATAATCGCTTTACACTTATAGCTTTTAAAGCGAGCCTTTTTCAATTTTAGAATTCAGTTTAGGATTTAAAGATCCCAGACTTTTTGCCTTTTTCCAATATTCCAAAGCTTCACTAGGCTTACCATTAGAAGACATTAAATCACCCTGCAGTTCTAAAGATTCAGCATCTTGTCCTTTAGACCATTCCATGGCTATTGATAAATGCTTAGCAGCGTCAGCATATCTTTTTTGCATAATAGCTAATCGTGCCTTTTGATTTTCCACTTTAGTTTTATGATACAAATCTTTACCGGCTATCATTTGTGCATCTTGTAAATAATCGGAAGCTTCTTCATATTCTCCGGAAGAAATTTTAGCACTCGCATAGAGATAATATGCTGATGCTTTATTAGGAAACAAATCCATTGCTCCTTCAGCTTTAGAAGCCATCGCCGTATAATCTTCTTCGTATCCATAAGCCATTATTAATTGCTCCCATACAGTGTATACACGATCATCTAAAGCTATTGTTTTTTCATACTGTTCTATTGCTTTTTTATTATTACCCAGACTATTGAACATATCTGCATATAAAGCATGTACTTTGGCTTCATTTGGATGAAGCTGTACCAAAGTTTTACCAATATTTAGTAAGGGGTCACCCAATTCCTTTTCACTGCTTAATCGATCGAGATAAGGAATGACTTCTAATATTTTTTTATCCAAAGGAATATTGTCATTCTCTATTAAAGGTTGTAATGCACTTAAGTAACCCGCTTCATTAGTGGTACTACTCTCATCTTGTAGCATAGCCAAATTAGCTGTGGCATCTTCTGGATCTATCTGCAATATTTCTTGGTATACTTCCTTTGCTTCTTTTTCTTTCCCATTCTTTTTAAAGTAAGTAGCCAAATTATATCTATAGCGCATTACTTCTGGATATAGCATCACTAATTTTTGCAGCACTTTGATTACCTCTTTAGATTTGCCATTCTCATCCAGGATATCTACTTTTCTCAACGCTAAATCTTCACTAAACCCTAATTGAGTTTCTAACTTATCAAACGTCGAAATGGCTTTTTGATATTCGCCATTTCGCAAATGTGCCCTGGCCAACATATCATAATATTCTGTCTTTTCTGGCTGCAGGACTATAAGCTTATCTAAAGACGAAACAGCTTCAGATACCTGATTAGATTCTAAATGTAGATTTCCTAATAAGAGATTATAGAATTCATTTTCCGGAACTAGATCGACCGCTTTTTTGGCATGTTTTATTGCTGCTGGTAAATCATTAAGCGATCCATATACTTGTGCCATCTGAAAATTAAGTCCAGGATTAGCACTATCCTCTTTATAGATATCCTTTAGGATTTTGATCGCTTCGTCATATTTACCAACCATAATCTGAATATTGGCATCCATGTAAGATTGCTCAAGTGTCACTTTCTCTTCGGTCCATCCATTAGAAATATTGTCTTGTGCTGATAGCGAGACCGTAAAAATCAGAGTAAATATTATGGAGTAAATTTTCATCTATTACATTATTGTTATGGCGTAAGATACGTATAGCATACCTCATATAATAGTAACGATTGAACTTGGGTATTAAGTTCATGTGTACACCTAAAGTGACGGTTGAATTACTGATAAATAAGCAGTCGCACCCATTTCTATCAAGTTTATCTGGCGTGCATTATCGCGATAATGCTAATTTATGCAGTAAATTTCACATCAAATACAGAGTGTATCTGAACTATGTAGGGCATGACATGATCATACGGTGTTATATGCGATATTTTAATCTAACAACCTCGATTTTAGGTCCATTCGTTCATGGAGGATTCTTTCTATCTCAATTTGACTTTCTGATATTTCACGATAGAAAACTATATGTTTATTAATCTTTGATCCACGTAATCCCTCATGTAAATTATAATATTCTCTTCCTTGTTCCGGATTATGAGAAAGTTTATCACAGAAATTAAGAATTTGATTGTAATATTCATCCGCTTGATTTTCCGACCAAGTATCATATGTGTAATTCCAAATTCCTTTTAAATCTTTGACAGCTTTATTAGTTAAAGCATATTTAGGCATTCTTAGATCTTTCAAGTTTTATTTGTTTCAAATGTTCTTTAGGATCAAAATTCTCAGCTAAACCGCTATCAATTCCTTCTTGTATAGCCGTTTTAAGTGCATAGTATTTTTGCTCTTCTACTTCTAATAATCTAAGACCCGCTCTAATAACTTCACTAGCGTTCTTATACCTACCTTCATTTATACGATATCGGACAAAATCTTCAAAATGTTCGCCGAGTGCTATTGATGTGTTTTTCGCCATAATTTACAATTTAGCCAAAATTACCAATAATTGGTACAAATGTCAAGTATTGCACTCTTTTATCCCATATTTCTATCTAAAGTTTAGATTTTCAATTGGTTTTAATACTAGATACCAGAAACCAATTTCTCGTCTTAAACACCTGCTTATGTTGATTTGATGATTAAATAAACACGAATTCCATATTTGTATATTTAAGTACGTAAATATACAAATCATTGAATACTAGATGATCCTTGAAATACATTCAAAGCCATTCCTAAGACCTGCTATTAAAGAGTAGTTCTCTGCCAATAGCTATGTTTTACAAGCTACAATTATTTAAACTGAGTATTATCTTAGAATGGACTTCTAACCATATCGGCATCAGGGCTCTGTTTGGAAGACCAACGCCCATTGAGAAGACATATTTCTACCCAAATCATACTTATCCACGCGTAGCGCTGGCGAAGTCAAGGCATTTTTCTAATCAAAAGCCAGCCTATTAATCTACCATAGTGATTTTGAGCATGTTAGTACGGTAGCGCTTTTGTATTGGCATCGCTGCCGTATTCACTACAATATCACCCTCTTTTACTTTCTTCTTTTCTTTAAGAATATTAGACAAATCTGAAATGGTCTCATCTGTAGTCGAAAATTTATCATAATGAAAGCATTTCACTCCCCAAAGTAAATTGAGTGTAGCTAGCATTTCTTCTTTAGGCGAGAATATGAAAATTGGACAGGATGGTCTAAAACTAGACATCTTAAATGCTGTATAACCCGAAACGGTAATACCTATCAAACCTTTAGCGCCTATATCTTCAGCCAGCTTGGACGCGGTAAGACATATTTTGTCAGATAAGAAAGTGGGACTATCTTCTGATGCTTTAGGTCTTTTTCCTTGAATCTCATAAGATTTTTCCGTTTCAGCAATAATCTTATTCATAGCTTCTACCACTTTAGCTGGATGTGCTCCTACTGATGTTTCACCAGAAAGCATTACCGCATCAGTACCGTCTAGCACTGCATTAGCGACATCTGTTATCTCTGCTCTAGTAGGACTTGGATTAGTAATCATACTTTCCATCATCTGCGTTGCGACGATAACAGGCTTACCTTTTTGGATACAGCGTTTGATAATCATTTTTTGGATACTTGGCAATTTTTCCATAGGTACTTCTACACCTAGATCTCCTCTTGCAACCATTACTGCATCCGTAGCCTTAATGATAGATTTGATATTAGCAATCGCTTCAGGCTTCTCTACTTTCGCAATAACCTTAGCCGCATGCCCTGCTGCAGCAATTCTTTTCTTTAAATCAGTAATATCTTTACCCTTACGAACAAAAGAGAGTGCAATCCAATTGATCGGTTGCGTAAGCATAAAAGTGAGATCTTTTATATCTTTTTCTGTAAGTGAAGGTTGAGATATTTTTGTGTCTGGTAGATTTACACCTTTATTAGACGATAGTATTCCTCCGTAGAGTACTTCTAGTTTCACCTCAGATTTAGCATCGGTCGAATGCACTTTCAAAACCAATTTACCATCATCTATTAACACTTTCTCACCTACCTTGACATCCTGTGGAAACTGCTCATAACTCATATAGATTTTCTCCTTGGTACCAATACACTTTTTCGAAGTGAAAGTGAGAATATCACCCGGCTTGATCTCTAATCTATTATCTTTTATTTCACCCACGCGCAATTTGGGCCCTTGCAGGTCTCCCAAGATGCTTACGTGTTGCTTATAGTTTTTATTGATTTCGACGATTCGATCGATAACAGCCTTATGGTCTTCGTGCTTACCATGAGAAAAATTAAGTCGAAATACATCTACTCCAGCCTTCACTAGCTCAAGTAATTTTTCCTTACTACTTGATGCAGGGCCTAGCGTAGCTATGATCTTTGTCTTTTGTATGTCTACTACTTTGATAAGTTTGTTAGTCACAAGTATTCTTTTTAAACGGTAATTCTGAAATTGCTCGCAAATGTAGCAATATCTAAGATAGTGTAGAAAGTACAATAATTATGCTTAAAATGTCATTTTCTGTTAAATTGGCGAAAATGTTCACATTAATTAAACTCTGAGTTTATTTAATGCTCCTAAAAATATTTTGAGAAAATTTATTTGATAAAATTTTATACTGCGATTATGCTAATAATAGAGGCAGACCCAATAATTTGTTCGGAAGCTTCAAAACAATCAATTATTATTATTTTTATAATGGGTTGATTATCAAAATATTGCGATATTAGCCTAAATTCGCCTCTGTTAAAAAAGGGTTAAAAACCTTGGATTGGAATTTTCTTATGCATTCTTTTGCATTCATAAATTATAACAAACATTTATAACTATGTCAGACATTGCACAAAAGGTTAAGCAAATCATCGTTGATAAGCTCGGCGTTGATGAGTCAGAAGTAACTAACGAAGCGAGCTTCACAAACGATCTAGGAGCTGATTCTCTAGACACTGTTGAGTTAATCATGGAATTCGAAAAAGAATTTGATGTATCTATTCCAGACGAACAAGCTGAAAATATTCAGACTGTTGGTCATGCGGTAGAGTACCTAACTTCGCAAAAGTCTTAAGAACGGAAAAACCGAGTCTGCTTCCTTGGAAGTAGATCTTTAAGCTAAAAGAGTCCACAATCATTAAGTTGGTTGTGGATTTTTTTTGTGGGTACTGATCGAAAATGTCTTCAATACGGATCAAGATGAAAACCTTGTGGGCTAGGCATAAATCTTAGATAACCTAAAAAGAAAGAAGCTAACGTTTCTTACACCTCGAAACTGTCTTCTAAGAGCTTTTACCTTGGCATTAAATGATTCAGCGGAGGCATTAGTG
>CALBEE010000071.1 GCA_937927575.1 uncultured Saprospiraceae bacterium
TGATGCACCTAAGAATACGTTATTATTACCTGTAGAATTAATTCCTGCCGAAGCACCTAAGGCCACATTAGAATTTCCTGAAATACTGTTTCCGGCTTCTATTCCGAGGAAAGTATTGCTGTTTCCACTCGAAGACATACCTGATACAAAACCCAAAAAGGTATTGCCTTCACCAATTGTCATCATGGATCCAGCATCGGAACCTACTATGGTGTTCATTGATGCGTTGGTGAATGCACTCCCTGTATTACTTCCGAGAAATGTATTATTGCTTCCATCTTCAATGTTTTTACCAGCGCCATTGCCAACAAATATATCGTCCTCGGCATTGGCTTTTTGACCTGCTTCTGTTCCTAAAGATATATTGGGTAGATCCATGAGTAATCTCCCACTAGAATTATTACTCAAGTTCATTTCTGAATCACCGCCTATTAGCATACTAATCATATCATCATCAGGAAACAATTCGACTTCTATCCTTGTGTCATTATCATTGTCAGCTAAGCCTGAAAAGGAAGACCATTGTGCTTGGTTGCTTCCATTCAATGTCAATACTTGATTGGCTGTTCCACTAATGCTGGGCATAGTATAGGCTCCATTAATATTGACGTTGGCATTCAATCGCAAGTAGTTATTATCAAACTCCCCATAAATGAGTGCTCCTGTGGAATTTGCATTGGAATTTTCTATGTATAATCTATTAGATCCTGTTTCGTTTTGACCAGCTTTAAATCCAAGAAAGATGTTTCCTGCTCCAATAGTATTAAATAGTCCACTTTGATTGCCTAGAAATGTATTAGTAGAGCCAGTATTATATTGCCCAGAAAACCCTCCAATGAAAGTGTTCTGGCTTCCAGTTGTCATGGTATTTCCTGCTGTAGAGCCTAAAAAAGTATTTGCGTTACCTAGAGTATTTGACTTTCCAGCGGTTTCTCCAATAAAGACATTGTCTTGGCCAAGAGGACCTAAAGGATCATTTGCATCTCCAGCCATATTGCCTAAAAATATATTTCTCCAATTATTTTGAATAGAAATTTGAGGTTCATCACTTGCATTCTTTTTGATTACAACCTCGGATTGAGCCACAAGCTCAGGGCTAATAGAAATCAAAATCAATGCAATAACTGCTGAAATGGAGCGTCTTATCATTTTGGTTTTCATGTGCTAATTTTTGACTTTTAATTTTAATGTAAAAATGAGGAAGACAAATCGAGTGTACAATAACCCTGTAGGGTGATTCTATTGAAAGAATTTAATCTTCGCATTTTTAATATGACTTCAATCTGTATCTTGCGCACTAGATGAAACAAGTAGCCATTTTTTTGATGTTTTGGTTTTGCCTCTCTGGGTCTTATGGGCAAGATGACTTGTCTTACGAAGTCAATTCTATTTTTCCTAGTTATTTATTAGAAAATGTGCTTAGAGAGGAACATGCCTTTGACGATAATGGATTTATATGGAATTGTTGCTCTATAGGTATCCAATGCTTTGATGGCGAAAAATTGATTACTTATAACGATAAGTTTGAGGCAGGAGATTTATCAATTACTAGAGAAGGCCATGGCTATTTATTAGGTACAATGGTGGAGAAACGATATTATTGGGCTATTGAAAAAATTACAAGTCATCTCATTTGTTTTGATACCGAATCTAGGCGTCTCATAAAACGCTTTGTTCCACCTGAGGGTAAGTTTTTTAATTTAATCCGAAAAGACGAAAATGAAAAATTATTTGTAACGTGTACCACTAAAGAACATATAGGTACTCGTGTTTATAAAATTGAAAATCTAGATACTACTAGCCAATTCTATCATTCTGAACCTTCTAGATTTTATGATTATGCCATTCACAGGGATAATCATTGGGTGCGATTCAAAGATAATATCACGGTCTTTGATTCATTAGGTGAATTGAAAAAAATATACCCAACAGAAGAAACAGCATGTGTATATTTTTCCAAATCGCCCCAAGAAAGACTAGTTCTCTACAATGAATGTTTTACGCAGGCCAAGGTGTATGATCCTCTATTGGATTCTTTACGTCAAATATACTTACCAGAAGAAGTCAAAAAAGCACAATATAATATCTTTCATTTTGGAGATCAGATCTGGTTCATTGGACAACAAGTTGGTGCAGTGCTTTGGGATGAGGCTAGCAATACTATCGAAGATTATACTGAAACCATAATTGAGCATTATAAAAAGAAGGAAAGTGTTACACCTACTCATAGAATTTCGAAGGTAGTCTCAGATGAAAATGGAGGATATTATATTTTTAGTCAGGACTTTATTTTACACCTCACACTGAAGAGTAGAGGAGTTGAAGAATATTTGGTGCCAATAGAAATTGATAGGCCTTCTTTGAGTATGCGCGCTACCACAGAGGATTCTAAAGGTAATCTGTATACTTCATTTTATACTGGTGTTGCAGTCCGTGAAAAAGACTCTAATACTTTCGTAGATTTTCGAAATTCGAATGACGCTTCCAAAGCGAAAGAAGCCACTTATAGTTTGACTTCTTGGAAGGATAAGCTCATCTGGAATAATATTATTTTTGATTTGCAATCGAAGGAACAGACTTTTATCAAATCACCAGATTATGGTGTTCATCTCAATCATGCTTTAAGGGGGGATACGCTTTGGACATTTTGGTGGCTAAGTAATTCACTGGTGAAAACGGACTTGATTTCTGGACAGTCTATTATTGTAAATGAAAAAATTTTAGAGCGTCCTCTTTGGGCATCATCTTTTCAATACGATGAAGAAAGAGATTTGTTTTGGATATCAACTTTTAATTCTGGAATTATATCTATGGACAATCAAGGAACAATCAAAAATCATTTTCTTAGACTAAAATTAGGCAATGATAATGATCAGAGAATGCTCCATGAAATGTATCAGAAAGATAGCTTGATATGGTATGGTACCAACTCAAGCTTAGGAGTTATAAATATAAAAAGCGAAGAATGTAGTCATTATCAAATTGATTATACTCAATCAAATGGCAAAACATTTCCAAGATCTATCTTCGCCATATTCCCTAAAAATGATAGCATTTTATATTTGGGAACGAATAAAGGAATAGTGAAATTTAATACGCATTCCAGAACTATGCAAGCTCTGAAAAGTGGTCACCCTTTGGAAGAATTAGAATTTAATAGAAATGCACTTTTTCAAGCTTCTGATGGGAAATACTATTTCGGTACTATTGATGGACTATATTCTTTTTTGGAAGAAGATCTGGAATTCGAAGAAAATAAAATCGTACTGAAACCGAGGATATTCGAAATAAGAGTAGTGTCAAATGATTCGAAGCAAGAAAGGGTGATTAGTTCAGATTTTAGCAGTATTTATGATTTAGATTTGCGGCCAGATGAATCATTCATAACTATAGGTCTCACGTCTCCTTCTTATGAAAAGCAGGCAGGATATAGTTATCAGTTTGCTAATCTTCAGAGAGATTGGATTAATACTGGATCATCAATCACTATTCCTTCTTTGCAGGCTGGCAAAGACACTTTACGAATTAAAAATGTTGAAGAGGGTAATCAAACAAACACTAGTCTTGTGCAAATCAATATTCATAAAGAACAATTTTGGTATAAAAAAAACTGGGTGATTGGGGTATTTATTTTTGGATTGATTGGTTTAATCACTTTCGTACAAAGGTGGGTATATGGCCAAAAATTAGAAAGAGAAAAAGAGTTAGCTAGTTTAAGAACTAAAATTTCAAGCGATCTTCATGATGATGTAGGCTCCATTTTATCTGGTTTGGCTATGCAATCAGAAATGCTAACTTATCAAGTGGATGAAGGGAAGAAGAAAGAACTAAATGAGATAAGCTCTATGAGTAGAGATGCGATGGAAAGAATGCGTGATACTGTATGGTCAATAGATTCTAGAAAAGATAAGTATGAAAATCTTATTGATCGCATGCGCTCCTTCGCTGAAAAGACTTTAGGCCGTAAAGGTATCGATCATGAATTTATAGTTAATGGTATAGATGGTAAGAAATCAATCACACCAACTTACAGGCAAAACATATATTTAATTTTTAAAGAAGCCATCACTAATATCGTCAAGCATTCTAATGCTAGAAAAGTTGACATCAAATTTTATCAAGAAGAAGGCGCTATTCATTTGGTGATCTCTGACAATGGAGAAGTACTCATTACAGATAACCAAGTTTCTTCTGATGGCTTGGGAATGTCTAATATGCAACTCAGAGCAGATACTATTGACGCAGTATTAAAAATAGACCAAGAAGACGGTTTTAAAGTCTTGCTTTCATTTAAACATTAAAAAACATACTCTCATGACTGGCATGAGATGCATCAGCTAAATCAACTGCAAAAAAGAATGACAATATTATTTAGTGACTAATAATTTGCTGCTAAATATCCTATCGTCGGCATAAGCAGTCACTGTATATACGCCACCCAGTAATGACTGTGTGTCTAATTTGTATGTACTGTTTTCAAGGTGCGTATACTTTATACTATTCATAAGTCTTCCACGAAGATCCGTTACTCTAATTTCATCTACTTTTTGATGGACGCCATCTAAATCCAACTTAAGGATGCTGTAGTTAATACTTGGATTGGGAAAGATTGATAATTCGAACTGATCATCATTTATTTTCGCTCTTGTCTTTACTGATAAATCAGATTTCGAGGACTTATTTACTTTAACGTTGACATTTTTATCATCGTCATCTTCTCCTGCTTTCGTGGGCATATATACAAAAAGCCCACCTCTCTTCATTTCTTTAGGTGCGATCTGATTGCCGTTAGATATAGTCACTTTATAGTCTTCGACTTCGCCTGATTCTATGTAGTCGCAAGGGATGCTAGGGTAGTGATCAGAGCTTATAGCCACTCGCATCGTAGTTTCACCGTTCCATATATCTTGAGGAATTTTGAGATCCCCTTGGATAGCACCTTTTCCATTGCCATAACATGCATATTCATATAGGTCATCAAAATCGCCATCCATATTATAGTCGATCCATATTTTCCAATAGACAGTTACTTCTTCCTTAATATATTTGGGTTGCATTCTAATGGGATACTTAGTCCCTGCGGTAAGCGGTATGTCCACTACATGACGCCAGTCATGATATCCTTTAGATCCATGAGTCACGTAATTAATTCCTTCGATAGATAGTGCGTTAATTCTAGCTACGTCGCTATGCTCTACAACAGGTGTACAGTTGATACTAGTCGACTGACCGTATACAACAGCTGAACCCACTGTAAGCAAGAGCAAAGCAGTAGCTAGTACGCCCCTTAATAGATAATTCCTAGTCATCTTGTAAGTTTTGGGGTAAACGCAAGCAATAGGCTTACGTATATGTACTGGAGGACAATGTACTTAATGTAAATATATAACTAGAGAAGGATCAGTGTATTACTTTTGAAATGTCGGATATTGGCATTTCTAACTATATAGAATACTCTAATATTGAAATATCAAGAATAGGAGTTAATTCACTATTTCAATTGAGCTATAACCTTGAGCATTTTTCTTCAATTTGATTTGTACTTCTATCCGATCTTTTAGCGCTTGTACATGAGAGATTACGCCTACTGTTTTTTGACTTTCGGATTGCAAGGTTTCTAAGGTAGAGATGGCTAGTTCCAAAGTATCCGCATCTAATGTTCCAAATCCTTCATCGATAAAGAGGCAATCTAAGGCTACATTTTTGGAAGCCATATCGGAGAGGCTTAATGCCAATGCTAGACTGATAATGAATGTCTCTCCACCCGATAAAGTCTTTACGGATCTACTCGAATTGCCTTGGTATTTGTCTACTACAATCAGCGATCCATCGTCTTCTGGTTTGTCCAGTAGATAACGATCAGTTAGTTTATTTAATCTTCGATTGGCGTATACGAGTAAATTTTGTAAGGTGAGGCCTTGAGCAAAATTGGCAAAGGTATTCCCTTTTGCATCACCAATCATTTTGTTGAGTAATGACCACTTACTATATTCTTTATTCAGTTTGGCAATTACTTTTTCTCTGTCCTTTAACTTTATTCGATCCTCATCGTCTCGCTTCAGTAGGGCTTGATTTGTGATGGCTTTTTCATTATGCTGCTCCGCAATTTTAGTTTGCACATCGATCTTTTCTTGGAGTGCTAATAAAGGCAGTTCCTTATTATTGTCATTGAGCTCGCATGTGGCAAGATCTTTATTAAGACTATCTATTTCAGTATTTACTTTGATGGTTGCCGCTTTTATTTTTTCTTGCGTTTTTGTCAATGCATCTAACGTGGACTCATCTAGCAAATTGGTAGTGATTTCACTCAGTTCATTGAATCCCAGTTGTGTTATTTTAGGTTTAAGTTCTTTGGTGATGCTTTCAAAAAGTTCGACATCTCTTTTGAGGGATTCAGTCTCCTTGCTTATGACTGCTTTTAATTTTGTGATGTTCGCATGGCTGCTTTGAAAATCATCTTGAAGCTTATTCGTTTCGGTAGTGATTTGCTCACCTTTGTATTTCTCTTGCCTTTTTTTGTGAAGTGTTTTGTATTGTGCTACGGTCGACGCTAGTTCTTTATAGTCATTGGATAATCTTTTATTAAATTCTATTTCTACTTTCGCTTCGATCGCTTTCGCGTTATTCTTTAGCTGATTCGAGGACTTTGATATGATGTCTGTGATCGATTTGCTATTTAGCTCAAATTGTACTGCCATCTCTGACATTTTAACTTCACACAATTGAGTTTCCGTGGATATTTGTTTTTTATCCTGTTCGATGCTTTGCTGAGTAATTTCTATTGCCTTTTTACTTTGCGCTATCTTACTCGAATAATCGGCCAGTTCTACTTGGTGCTTTTCTAGGTTATGTTCAGCTTGTTTCGTTTTTTGGTCTATTTCACTTTGCTGCTGTGGTGGTAGATGTTTAGTGTAAGGATGGTCTAAAGATCCACAAAGCGGACAAGCTTCATCAGTTTGTAAGGAAGCTCTAAGGTCTTCTAATTCTGCAATCTTTAATGCGTCTTCTTTTTGCTTTCTTAATAAAAGTATCTGTTCATTTACCGTGTTTATAATGGTTTGAGTTTTTTCGTAGAGTGGTGTGTTACGATTGACAAGCTCTTCAAATTCTTTTAACTTCTTATTTTCAATTTGGATCTTCTCTTTTAAGTTTTCGATGCTTTTTACTAAAGATTCTAGTTTTCTAAGACCATCAAGTTCTTCTTGATTTTTTGCTTGTTGTTGTTTTAACTTTGAAAGAGGTAGGGTAGCATCTATTTCGGAATTTTCGATAATCTTATGTAAGGCCTTCTCTCGATCTTGTAAAGTGTTGAGCGCTTCAGCTGGATTATCTGAGAGAGTCATCGCGGAAGATTTTTTCTGAATGTTTACTCTATCTCTAGTTTCGCTGCCTTTTGCTTTTAAGTTTTTTAATTCGTTGTCAAAATTAATGATTTCGGCTTCAAACGCAGACATTACCGTTTTGAAATTAGTCGCATCCACATTTTGTTGTGTCAAGGTGGACATTTCACTGATAGCCGTTTCTAATTTGCTTTGGCTAAGTTTTAATTCTTCTTGGTAGGTGACCAAGTTTTCTCTACTCAGTTCTGAATTCTTCAGAGCATCAGAATACGTTGCCAATGGCCCTTGTAAGTGACTTAATTTATGATGGATGGATAACCTGGATTGATTGTCTTTAAAAGCTTCAGTTTCTTTTGTGATCTCACTGAGTTCTTGTGTTTTACGAACTAGCGACTCTTTGATTCTGTTTTTATCAGTTTTGACGTTTAAGAGTTGATTGAGTGTTTTTAGTTCTTTATCTAAACTTGCTTTTTCATGTATTGCAGATTGTAGACTTGTTTCTAATTCTTTTCTTTGTTCCGCTTCTAATGCAGTGTTCTCTTTAAGTAGTAACTTTTCTGTATCAAGAGTTTCTTTTACAGTTTTGTATTTTAAATAAGTTTTAGCTCCAATTTTTCTGTAGATAGAAGTGCCTGTAAGGTTTTCTAATAAGGTACCTCGTTCATTTTTATCTGCTTTCAAAAATTTAGCAAACTCTCCTTGAGAAAGTAAGATGGCTTTGACAAATTGATCATATTTGAGCCCTATGATTTCTTCATTCTTTGCTGGAACTTCGCTTTTTTTGAGATCTTCTAGAGATCCATCAGGATTGTAGAATGTCATTTCGTAATCGTTTAATTTGTCATTACGATTCATTTTTATCGTCCACGTAGACCTGTATCTCTGACCTTTTATTTCATATGTTATAGAGGCAAATGCCTCTTTGGTATGGTGTGTAAGTACAGATGCCTCTTTTGATATTTCATTTTTAGTAATTTTTCCAAACCTTGGAATATGGTTAAAAAGAGCCAGAGTAATCACATCAAGAATGGTAGACTTTCCTGAGCCAGTAGGTCCCACTATTGCAAAGATACTGACGTTGGATAGTGGTACCTTTTCGAATGAGATGCTGTGCACTCCTTTAAGGCTATTGATGTTCTTAAATTGTAACTCAATTATTTTCATTAGTCTTCAGATTGAGTTACTGATTCCATGATTTCCACGAAGGCTTGTTTGAGCATAGATTGGTGTTCTTCATCTACCGATTGATGTTCCATCATCTTATTGAATACATCGATGGCTTTTAGATCTTCTATATGTTCGCCCTCCGAAAATAATGCTGCGGTATCTATCGCCTTCTCAGTAAAATTAGTTCGTGCCTTTAAGATTGTAAATGATTCTCCTTCACCATATTGGGTGACGAGATCATCTACACTCGCTAAAGTGACTGCACTGAAAGTACTTTCGTTAATTTCTATTTCGACAAATGATTTTAAAGGAAAGTCAGGTTTAAATTTTGAGAGATCATCTTTAACCTTTTTGAGACTTCCTGTAAATTTAGTTAAAGATCTAAATTTAGGAATTGGGATGACTTGAGGTGTTGAGATTTTATTGTTTTCTAAAGTCAAAAGTATCAAACTTTTGTTATCTTTTTTTTCAGAAAAACTCAATGCAATTGGCGAGCCTGAATATCTTATGAAGTTATTTTTGTTTATAATTTGTGGCCTATGTATGTGACCCAGCGCTACGTAATCGTAAGTGTCTGGAAATATTGATGAGTCTACAGATGCAGCATTACCGATATGAATATCTCTTTCGCTTTCGCTCGTTTCGGCACCTTTAGCAAACAGGTGGCCCATCGCTATAGTTGGGATTTTAGGGTAATTAAGTTCACATATGTCTGCTAATGTAGCATAATGTGTTTTGATACCTTCTCTGATTGCTTCAGTCCGATTATTAAATTGTGCATCTATGTCAATCGACCTTAGATCTTTATCTCTAAGAAATGGTACAGCGGCTACGATTAGTTCGATATCTCCTTTCTTATTCTTTATTGCGATCAATTCTTCCTCTATTATTTTTTTCGCTCCTCCTATGACAGTGATATTAAGTTCCTGAAGAATACTTTGTGGTGCATTGAGTAGTCCGACTGCATCATGATTGCCACCCGTGATGATGATTTGAATATTAAGTTGTATTAATTTAGCTAAGAATTGATAATATATTTGCCGATCTTTCACTGCAGGGTTTGAAAGATCAAAAATATCACCTGAGACAAGAAGTAAGTCTATCTGCTCTTTTTCTAGTAAATCTAACAACCAATCAAAGAACAGTAGTAATTCGTCTCTTAAAAGATGCTTGTGTAAAACTTTGCCAATATGCCAATCCGCTGTATGTAGAATTTTCATTGTCCTAAAGATAAGATTTGACCAGTTAATTTAGTTTGAAATGATAATTGTTTCACTTAAACATTTTGAAATGACCATATTTAGCTTTAAAAAAGATTAGTGTAATATCAGCTTTCTAATTATTACAGAATCGTCTATCATTATTTTTGCAATAACAACACCTACATAATCACAATGAATTTTTACTCCTTGGAAAGTAGATAGGGTATGATGATCTAATTTCATTCCTCCCATATTAAATAATTCGATCGAACTAATGGATTTGTTTTGAGGTGATGTAATGGTTAATGCTCCAGAAGAAGGATTGGGAAAAATGCTTATCAATTCCTTCCATGGATCCTTGTTGGAATTGGTTTCGGCTAATCGATAAAAGACTAAGTTGTCTAGTCCGAGGCCAAATGCACCAGGAGTGGTTCTTTCTCCAATTATTTTTATAGAATGAATGTCTGGACTATCTCTTTTGAATCCCCATTCAGTAGCTATTCCATCTCCAGTATTTGGATCCTCATCTGTGATAATAATTTCAGATATTATTGTATCTAATTCATCACGTGCTTGAATAATAAATGATTCACCAAAATCTATATCTAATATAGCTGCACTTATACTATCTACTGGTGACGAAAAAGAAATAAGTAAAGGAGAAATAGTTAATCCCTGTAAAACGCCATCGTCAGTAAGAAAATACATTCCTACTTCATATTCATTTAGAATCGTATCGGCACCCATCGATGTGTTAAATGCCGTTGCCGGTGAGCCCACTTTTGAGAGGGTTGGAAAAGTACCATCTTCAAGTACAAAGGAAACACCATTAGAGACTAAGTATTGATTATTTATACTAAGATTTTCTACCAATGTTTCATCTGGAATGGTTTCGAAATCAATAGTCTGTATGGTTGTTTGTGATTTGACAGTGTTTACCATCAAAAGCAAAATTATTATTAGATTGGTATTGGTGATTGATATTGAATGTTTCATTCTAACTTATTTGTTTATCAGTAAGATACCATTTTATATTTTGAATTTTTAAATACTTTATTTTTTAACATGGTAAGCAATGAACCAATAAAAGTCTTATCAATGCAACAAATACAAATTGGAGTAAAAAAAAAGCACCTCCACAAGGGAAGTGCTTTGATTCTTTTATAAGTTACTATTTAACTATTACCTAGTCAAATAAACCCTCGTATTCACTATCATTACTATTATCTCTAGTTTGAGCATCTAGTTGCTTTAAATCGAGTACTTCGTCATCTTCCTGTTCTTGACCTCCCAATAGAAGTAGCGTACTTTTCTTCTCGTATTCTTCTAACATCTTAAGCCCTTGTTCTTCAAACACACCATTTTGCAGATCGATACTGTTCATGAAGTCAGATGACATTTCCATGAATTGCTCCATTTCACCTACTTTATTGGCTACATCATCGGCTATCACTTCCATAGCTTGATCAAACATCGCCCTTTTATCAGAATCGCCTTTAATAATACTCATTGCTGATCTCATAGCACCATGAGAAGCTCGTATTGCTTTTCGTTCTTGTTCTTTTACTTTTACTTGATCTACAGTATCTTCTAGTAGAATCTCAGAATTAGTATACATCTTCCCTAACACTCTATGGAGTATGGACATTCGCTTATGTAATGCTACATATTTAGTGTTGGAGTCTTTGAGTCTAGCCGCTTTTCTACTGGAGAGTAACATGGCTTTTTGATTACCTTGCTCCTTTGCCTTCTTAGCGATTAGCATATTTTTCTGGATTTCACTATTGTTTTCAGCTACGATGTTTTTAAGCTTACGCATCTGACCACGTAGCCCACCGATCTGCTTACTCATCTTCTTGAGATTTCCTTTTAAATCATCAATATAGTTTTTGAGTATACCGATTGGGTCGATGGTGACGAACATTCCTGTAATCCATCTCATCACGCTCTTATACATATAGCTAATGAGCGTTCTGGCTTTAGGATCTAATGCTACATAGATTATCAGTCCTAATACGGCTAAAACTCCAACGATTCCAAGGGTAGTAGTGAGAGCACCTAGGATCGCAGCGCTAAATTTGTAAAGTAGAAATCCGATTCCACCGATTGCACCTAATAGAAATACAGCGCCAGTAGTTCCCTCGGGTCTACTCCAAAATGATTTACTTTTTATTTCTGTATTTGGAAAATTGTCTGCCATAATATATTGATATTCTGTGTTTTATAAGTCAGTTAGCATGTTCAGACTGCTTGAATTACTATTCTTACAGTCTTTATAGTTCTAAAAATAGAATTCTTTATGGATATCTAGAGTATGTTTCCCCATTTCTCTATATCCTCTTCTACAGCTCCATACACCTGATCATACGCCTCTACGAATTTATCACGTGTTTCTTGGATCTTAGCTTTAGCATCCGCAGCCTTTTGGTCTACTCCTTCCAGTTTTTTGGTGAACAGGGCAATTTCTTTCTGCATCTGTTCTATTTTCTTCTGATGATCAGCAATGGTTTTCTTAATAGTTTTGGCTTCTTCTAATTTACCTTCCACTTTTGCTGCCATTTGTCTTTTAAGCGTATCTGCAAATTTCTCTTTCTCTTTGACCAATACTGTAAGATACTGCTTACCGCTTTTTACCAGTTTATCTTTACTGATACCCATAGTACTTGCAGTTGCGTATGCTGACTTTACGCTAGTGATTTCATCGATATCCATCTCCTGTAGACTCAATACTGATTTCTTGAATTTTATATAGTCGAATTCTTTGCCATGATTCTCCTTAAGTGCTGTAAGTAAGGATAAGAGTATTTTTTTGTCTAAGTGATCGATATCACCAAATAGTTCTTTTAAGTCGATTTGCATAGGATAAAATATATGTATTTAAAATAGGCTTTAGCGCTCTTATATTATTCAACCACATAATGACATAAAAAGTGCAAGGTTTGACGCTTATATCTACCAATGAAGTCAATTTTTAGATTAAAAACGAATGTGTTTATTTTACTAAGATATAGCCTTCAATACATTATGAGAATAGTACTTGGCCATGTTTATAGCGATTAAGTATTTGATCGGTTACTTCGTTTGTAAAATAAGATTAAGATTCTTTAAATAAAATCAACATCTGGAGCAGTAGGGTAGCTCATTAGCCATGAGATGGCCTCTTTGATGCCTCTTCCTTCATAGATTGTTTGATATAGCGTTTCTGTTATAGGTAGCTTTATATTTTCACTTGAGGCTAATCTATGCACAATCATCAATGTCCTTAAACCTTCAATAATTTCATCTGATGTATCTAATATATCTTGTAAAGTTTCTCCTGCCGCTAATCGAGTTCCGAAAGTATAGTTTCTACTATTGGTACTGGTTGCTGTGGCGATCAAATCTCCAATTCCTGCACTACCAAGAAAAGAATTGGCGCTGGCACCCATAGAGCTACCAAATTGTACCATCTCCCTTAGGCCTCTTGTAATAAGAAGTGCCTGAAGGTTTTTGCCCATATCCATGCCTCCCAAAATTCCAGAAGCAATAGCAATTATATTTTTAAATGCTCCGGCAAGTTCGGCTCCAGTGATATCATGTGATCCAAAAACAAAAAATCGATTTGAAGCCAGTGCTTTTTTCCCTTTATTGATGACTTCATCAAATTCGGAAGATATTACCGTAGCTGCGGGTTTACCATCTAGTATCTCTCTTGCGAGATTAGGCCCAGAAAGACAACCTACTCTTACTACTGAACTTTCTTGTTTGATAACCTCAGACATAGAATGAATGTCACTTCTTAAGAAGGAAGCTTTTTGTAAATCTTCTATGGTTTTATCTCCGTAGTCTAAACCTTTAGTAGCATGAATTAGTATATGAGAAGGCGTAAGGTATTTACTGAGATCCCTCATCATGCTTCTAAAAGCCGAAGAAGGTACTACAGGGAAAATCAATTGGCATTCTTCACATATTTTCGCTAGATCATCTACAGCTACTATTCGTTTATTGAGCTTAGTATTTTTGTGAAAATGATCGTCATTAATTGCACTACGAGTTTTGGGATTACGCGAATAAATCATCACGTCATAGTTGCTAGCGATAAGACTAGAAACCGTTATTCCAAAACTGCCAGAACCAATTACTCCTACCTTTTCCAATGTAATCTTTATTTTCTTTCAGTGGTTCTCAAGTCGTTGAACTATCATCCGAATATTGAGACCTGTAAATTTAAGCGAGTTTACTTTTTCTTTCCTTTGCCTTTCAATTTGGCTTGTTGCTCTTGCATGGCTTGAGCTTGTCTCATTTGTTCTTGCAGTCTTTCCGCAAAAGAGTTTTTCTTTTTCGGTTTAGCTTTTTGAACTTTTAACTCTTCTAATATTTTATCATCATCAAAGACAAACTTCTTAGTAATTACAGTTTGTAGGATGTTAATAAGATTAGAAAAGAACATATAAGTAGTCAAACCTGAAGCGTAACTATTGAAGAATCCTAAGAACATTACAGGCATAAAATACTGAACATATTTCATGGCTGGATTGGCAGACATATCCATATGCTTCGTATTATAATAGGTATATATCAATGTAGTAGCAGCCCAGAGTAAAGTAAATAATGAGATGTGTGTTCCTAAAAATGGAATATCCATACCATGTTCAAAAAAGACGTCATAAGAAGATAGGTCAGTCGCCCATAAGAAAGATTCTTGTCGGAACTCAATCGATGCTGGGAAGAATCTAAACATGGCGTACCAGATTGGCATTTGAGCAATCATCGGCATACAACCACCAAAAGGGCTCACACTATATTGCTGATAGATCTTCATAGTCTCCATCTGCTTCTTCTGTGGCTCGTCTTTGTATTTTTCAGTAAGCTTGGCAATCTCAGGTTTGAGGGCACCCATCTTCGCTTGAGAATGCAACATCTTATACATAAGCGGATAAAGTGCCATCTTGATCAAAAAGATCAATACCAATATTACGATTCCTTTATTTCCAATGAAACCAGAAAGAAAACCAAAGAAAGGTCTAATGAACCATCTGTTAATAGAACCAAAAATAGAATTTCCGTAAGGGATAATCTCTTCAAGTTCAACACCGTACTCTTTTAAGTTATCAAACTTGTTTGGTCCGATATACATTTTCATTGCGATCTTCTGATTACCAGATTGATCGTAAGGCATTTCTATTTCTGATTTGATAAGCTTTAATGCCTTGACCGACTCATCCTCTTGATCGATCATTTTAGTTTCAAAAGTAGCTCCTGCAAATGGCTGATCAGTTGTGATTAATGCCGTATTGAAGAATTGATTGACATTCGATACCCAATCTACTTTATCTTCTGAAAGATCAGCATCAGAGTCAGAAATACATCTACAATAATCTACATCCTCTTCTTTATTATCTCGGTAGTAAACAGTAGAGTAGGTTTGTTCAAATTTATTGTTTTTCTCTAGTCGATTAAGATAGTTGTCCCATTCTAGTGTTACACTTTTTCGGCCTGTATCAAGATGCTGATTCATTCCGACTAAGTTTAGATCATAATCAATGTTATAGCCATCTTCGGCTAAGGTGTATTTCTGCTCAATATATCCTCCATCACTTGTAGCTGCTTTAAATGAAATAGAGTTGCCACTTTGAGTAGGCTTGAAAAACAGTTCTTCCGTATTGATCATTCGAGAAGGAACATTCGGCGTACTCAATTTATAGTTAAATCTATTACGCTCATCATTCATGAAGTATAATGGTGTATATCCAAGATCTTCACCGTCCACTAATGCACTAGATTTGTAGTCTTTTAAGTGTGCGGATACTATTTTTCCTCCTTTATTGGTGAAGTCAATTTTTACATTGGCATTCTCAAGTGTGTAGGTTTTAGCTTCTCCACTCGCTGCAGGTGCAAAAGCACCGAATATACCAGTGTTTTGAACGATACGTACGGAATCGCTTATTGTGGCATTTTGCTCTTGAATTTTTGCTGCTGAGTCATTGATGCTAGCTATTTCAGCTTGCTTGGCTTGCTCAGTAGCTAAGGCAATGGAGTCTTGAATCTCTTGATGTCGTGCTAATTCTGCTTCAGTGGGTTGATTAAGGTATGACCAGACTATCATGGTCATAAATATTAAGATAAAAGCAATGATATTATTGCGTTCCATATGTCTCGTCTAAGGTTCAATCAATAACTGCTCAAATGGTCAGCTATATTTTTGTAAAATAAGGTGTGCAAATGTACAATTTAGTTTATCTAACTCAGCCGAAGTGTTAGATGATATTACCTCTTTTATAGACAAATCGCCATTAGTCACTAAATAGATAGCTTTTTGAGAGAATTTAAAAGAAAATTTTGTCAGCATCGTAAATGCCGCTATACATAACTAATTGAATATCAATAAAGGAAGTGATTTCAGAATATTAAGTTGATTAATTAATTTAAATAAAAATATTAATTGCACTTTTAAACATTTTGTTCAAATAATATATTGATATTAACTTGACTTTTATTTTAATGTTCTTTATCTTGTACTAAACGAATATTTTATTTGATCACCTTCTAAATATATCTGGCCTATGATGAATGAAGCTATACACACAATCATGACTAAGAATCCTATTTCTCTATCTCCCCTGAATACGATTGCTGATGTCGAATCATTATTTAAACATCATCGGATACATCATTTGCCAGTGGTAGATCAAGGAAGGTTGATTGGATTAATCACCACTTATGATCTTTGGAGTCATGGAAATAAAAACCCGAATGAAACCTTCGTGACGGATATAATGAATACTCGAATAGTAAAGATTAGTCCTGATGATAAAATTGGAACTGCAGCGGAGTTGTTTTTGGACAACAGATTTCATGCTCTCCCAGTAGTGCAAGATGATAAGCTCGTCGGAATCGTCACTACTTTTGATGTACTCAAATACGAATTTAGAAAAGAGTACGATAATATAATCTTATACAAGCATGTATTCGATAAGAGCTTAAGAACCGCCTAATAGGGCGAACTAAATATGTGCAGCTTAGACTAATATGTGCAACCGAAAAAGCCAAATTATAAGACCCGATAAAGATCGGGTCTTTTTTATTTCAACTGAATATCTCCATGTCCTCTAAATCCACAATTATCCGAAGTAGAGAGTAAATAATATACTCTTACAAAGCTATCCTGATCCGGTACAAATTGTTGGGCATTTATGGTTAGCGGACCACTGGTAATATCATTAATCTCATTTAATGAAGTGGCGTATTTATTTACAAATTCAAATGATACTTTAGAATCTTCTGGTATTTGCATGGACAAAGAAAATATACCATTGCCTGGATTCGGGTAGGCAGGATAAATATTGATATCGTTTGCTAGTGAACAATCATAGTCATAATCGTCATGATCGTCAAATAAACTTTCGATCACTCCAGACCATTCTTCATCAAGTGTCCAATCCGTATTATCAGGATTACCTAATAATGCTCCATTAGCATCCGTTGGAGTAATATCATTAATATCCAAGGTGTAAATCATCGGGTTTTCTATTGCTGGTTCGGTGACTTCTTTATCCTCACAGGAAGTAAATAGTAAGAATATAGATAGCAGCAATAAAACATTGTGAGTCTTTAGCATATCTAAATAGGTATTAAGTTATGCATAGAAAACGTCAAAAGATGAAGTTAAGTTGCCTTGTGTAGTCTTTGACATAAGTAATTGTACTCTCCGACATATGTATTGAAAAATAATATATGTAGCTTTGATTCATATATAAAATTTTGATAATCTGTATCTTTGGTTGTCACTTCAATTTAAATGTTAGTTATGAATAGAGTTTTATTTTTATTGAGCTTCTTATTTTTATCGGTACTGTTATCAGCACAAACAATTTCAAATAGCTTACTGGAAAGATGGGAGACTGCTAGTCAAGTAGAATGTATTGTGGTCATGAAAGATCAACTAGATCTGTATGGTACTACGAATGGAATGACTAAAAATGAAAAGGCCACTCACGTATATCAAACTCTAAAGGAACATGCGCAACAATCTCAGCGAGAATTATTAAATATACTAAATCAAAAAGGTATTTCCTATAGGAGCTTTTTCGCTTTTAACGGTATTCATGCGTGGTTGACTCAACCAGACGCGGAATTTTTGGTAGCTAATTTTGATATTGCTCGGATCATACCAAATGTTCAGACTAGAGTCGATAGACCTTATACGGAAAGTGAAAACATAGCAACTACTCGTATGGATGCAGAGTGGGGAATCAGACAAATCAAAGCGGATACAGTTTGGGAAATGGGAATTAGAGGAGCAGGTGTAATTGTAGCGGGTCAAGATACTGGATATGATTACCAGAATCCAGCAATATTGAATAAGTATCAAGGCTATAGTCCAGATACGATAATCCATGATTATAGCTGGCATGATGCGATACATGAACTTAATCCTATGCATGAAGATCCTGATAATGACCCTTCCAATAATCCATGTGGACTAGATCTTCTTGAGCCTTGTGATGATAATTCTCATGGCTCACATACGATGGGTACTATGGTCGGTGGAAATGATACTCTAAAAATCGGAGTGGCACCGGATGCCAAATGGATAGCATGTAGAAATATGGATCGAGGATATGGAAGCCCAGTTACCTACACTGAATGTTATGAATGGTTTTTAGCACCCACAGATATTAATGGGAATAATCCTGATCCTACTAAAGCACCTCATGTGATTAATAATAGCTGGGGTTGTCCTCCCATAGAAGGCTGTAATCCTAGCAATTTTTTCATGATGGAAACAGTGATTAATAATTTGACAGCAGCAGGTACTGTCGTTGTGGTATCGGCAGGAAATGATGGAGGGCAGGGATGTAGTACAATAAGAAACCCTTCTGCGATCTTTGAAAATTCTTTTGCTGTTGGCGCTTCTAGACAGAATGATAGTAAAGCGGCATTTAGTAGCATTGGTCCTGTAGAGGTAGATAGTTCGTATCGAATCAAACCAGACGTAGTTGCACCAGGCGTCAATGTCTGGTCAATCAATAATGAAGGTGGATTTAATAGTTGGGGAGGAACCAGTATGGCAGGCCCTCACGTAGCAGGGGCTGTAGCGTTAATAATTAGCGCTAATCCTGATCTTGCTGGAGAGGTAGATATAATCAAAGATATTTTAAGATCAACTGCTGTTACACTTGTAGATAGTATGGATTGTGGTGATTTTTCAGCTTTAGATGTGCCTAATTTCTATTATGGTTATGGAAGGATAGATGCCTTAGCCGCTGTGGAAATGGCTGTAAACATACCTTGTATGGTAGAAGCTGGTGAGGATATGATCGTTTGTAATACTTTAGATACTCTACCTGTCAATTTTTTAGATGGCGAATTAATTACGGCTAACGTCAATTTTTATGCTTGGTCATCACAATCCACAAGCCTAGGTTCTTTTCATTATCATGGATCCGATATGATGAACGATACCACTTTATTGACACCACAATTGACAGATCATTTTGAAAAGACAGAGGTATATTATCTTACGGGTACCACAAGTACTGGCGTAACATGCGTAGATTCTGTAACTGTTAGATTTGGTGATTGGAGTTATCTGACTATCATACCAGAGTCAGGTAAAGCACCGGAAGATACTACTTCGATTTATTCAATTGCCGGTAGTAATTGGCCAATGACTTACCAATGGTCACCCGATTACAATATATCTGATACTACTGCTGCGCAGCCTAATGTATGGAATGATACCACTCAATATTATAATTTATTAGTGACTGATTCATTGGGTTGCTCAGTGGAGACAGGATGGCTCGTAAATGTTCAATCTTCTAGTATCGCTAATGTCGAAAGCACAAATTCTCTTAAAGTATATCCTAATCCCAATAATGGGTCATTCTTGATCTCAAGCGAAAAAGGTATTATTAAAAATATAGAATTATTTAATGTAGCTGGTAAGAAAATCTTTGCAAAGTCAGGTGGACATAATTCAATACAATTAGAAGGAATTAGCCATGGAGTATATCTGTATAGAGCAGAAGTTTCTGGTCAAATGATTACAGGGAAAGTCATAGTGTTGGAAAATTAAAACTCAATCGTTGAGTTTTTTTTCTGAGAGGGCTACTTGTTTTACTGCCTGAGCTACTTTACTTGCCACGGTCATATTCAATGTCGCAGGAATAATTTCATCTGGAAATGGATGTTTAATACAGCCAGCAATGGCATAGGCCGCAGCAAGTTTCATTGCAGGAGATATACGTTTCGCTCTGGCATCTAAAGCACCCCTAAATATCCCTGGAAAACCAAGTACATTATTGACTTGGTTGGGCAGGTCACTTCTTCCAGTTCCGATTACCATAGCTCCCCCTTTACGCGCCTCTTCTGGCATGATTTCCGGAGTAGGATTGGCTAGGGCTAATACTATAGCTTTATCCGCCATTATTTGTATGTCCTCTGCTTTTAAAAGATTACCAACGCTGACGCCTATAAATACATCGGCATCTTTCATGGCGTCTTTGAGACCGCCTTTTACATTGGCATCATTGGTATATTTTAATAAGATCTTTTTGATATAATTGAGATCTGTTCTTTCGCGATGGATGATCCCTTTACTATCGCAGATCACTATAGATCTTACAGGTGTACATTTGTTTGGATCTTGATCGATACATTTTAGCAATCTCGCAATAGCGACGCCTGCTGCACCGGCACCATTAATGACTATTTTTAGGTCGCTTAACTTTTTGCCAACTACTTTCGCTGCATTGATAAGGGCAGCTAATACCACTATGGCAGTACCATGTTGATCATCGTGAAAAACAGGTATCCCAATATCTTGCAATCGCTCTTCGATCTCAAAACTCCTTGGTGCGGAAATATCTTCCAGATTGATGCCACCAAATACCGGTGCGATCATCTTTACCGTTTCGATAATTTTTTCTGTATCCTGGCTATCAAGACAGATTGGAAAGCCATTGATTCCAGCAAATTTTTTAAAAAGCATAGCTTTGCCTTCCATAACAGGGATGGCAGCCAATGGTCCAATATTTCCCAGACCTAATACCGCGGATCCATCCGAGACTATGGCAACCGTATTATTTTTGATTGTGTATTCGTAAGCCAGTTCTGGATTGGCTTCGATTGCCTTACATGGTGCTGCGACTCCGGGAGAATAGACTAAGGAAAGATCGTCTGTCGTCTTTACATCTATTGATGGGATTACTCTTATTTTTCCTCTAGATCTTTGGTGCAAGGCTAAAGAATCTTCATATACATCACTCATAAGCACTTTTATTTATCGTTTATGAATTAACAGCAATAAGATATCGCTTGTTTATTCCCATCTTTGTAGATTCAATATAAATCTCAAACAGGAGGCAAAGATGCATAATACAATTAGTAGTATACCTAAGATTCAACACTTAGATTCTGGCAATTTTTTTCTTATTTGTGGACCTTGCGCTATCGAAGGTCGTGATATGGCTTTGTCCATCGCAGAAAAGGTGAAGAGAATAACGGATGATCTCAAAATTCCGTATGTTTTTAAAGGTTCATATCGAAAAGCCAATAGAAGTTCTATCAAATCATTCACAGGCATTGGAGATGAAAAAGCACTGAAAATTTTGAGAGAAGTAGGAGAGACCTTTGATCTTCCAACGACTACAGATATACATACTGACGAAGAAGCCGCAATGGCTGCAGCGTACGTGGATGTATTACAAATACCCGCTTTTCTATGTCGACAAACTAATTTACTGGTGGCTGCGGCCAAGACGGATAAAGTAGTGAATATAAAGAAGGGGCAATTTATGGGTCCTGAGTCTATGCAGTTTGCTGTGAATAAAGTAATAGAAAGTGGAAACAATAAAGTTGGGTTGATTGAGAGAGGTACTACTTTTGGCTATCAAGACCTAGTCGTGGATTTCAGAGGAATTCCGCAAATGCAAGAGACTGGAATGCCGGTCATTATGGATTGTACACATTCGCTCCAACAACCTAATCAATCAAGTGGAGTGACTGGAGGCAAGCCGGCTTTAATCGAGACTATAGCTAAAGCAGCGGTGGCAGTAGGTGCAGATGGTCTATTCTTAGAGTCACACCCTGATCCTTCGGTCGCAAAGAGTGACGGTGCTAATATGTTGCCATTAGATCAATTACAAGGATTGCTTGAAAGATTGGTCAGAATTAGAGAAGCTATTAAGTAGTGAAGCAAAAGATTTAATTCATAAATCTGTTTCGACTTTTAATGAATGGAAGTTATACTTGAGATAAGAATATTTGCGATAGAATTACGTTAGGACATTAAAGTTATACGCAGTGTTTCTTTGATTACATTTATTGCGGTCAGGTATTTTATCAATTTTAGTTTGATCATTAAAATGGCTTATAAACATGAAATTGGTCTTTGCATCTGTCTTTCTATTTTTTGCTAATGCGGTACCCACGGTAGCCCAGATAGATACTTCTTTTTGTTTAGCTCAATATCCTACGGGTAAAGAAGGATTAGTTAGAGATATAGAGGCATTTTCCAAAATGACAGAAGTAGATAAGGAGCATTTGGAAGGAAAGGAATTGCAAATCACACTTTTAATTTCTAAGGCCGGATTGGTCAAAGAAGGTTATGTAATAGGAGATATTAGTGCTGATTTAAAGCAAAGATTGGAGTATTCCATAAAGAAATTACATGATTTCATTCCTGCTCGAAGTGAAGGGAAATATGTAGAAAGTACATACCATACAGTTTTGTCATTTAATAATTTTTTCCCCCAGCCCATATTGGTTAGAGATCTATCAAAGTATGTGGAGAGAAGTGGAGGGTGGTCTTTGGAGTTAGGTTCTTATATTGGAAATTTTAGGGGTAATATATCTGAAGTTTATGGGTTGAATGGTGGTATGAATTTGTCTGCAGGTGTAGTCTTTGATAATAACTTAATAAATTTTGATTTTGGAATTGGAGGTGCCCAGAAGAAAGAGAATTTTGTTCTTCCAGATAATGTCGTGGCAGAGAGTAATGATGCTCACTTTTATTATGGAATGAGTTATAGTAGATTTTTTACGATGAATAAGAATCAAAGCGTTAGAACTAAAATCGGAGTAGGTGGATATGCTATTAATGCGGGTTTGATTTCAGAAGGAAATTTATTTAGGTTGGGAGGATTTGATACGTATGGAGAATTGTCATATGCTATCAAAGTGGGTCAAAGCACAAGCGTATCATATTTTAATATATCTCGCTTCAAGCATTATATTGCTCCGTTCGTACAACTTCATAAGTGGATGGGTGATGATCAATCAAAAGGACTGTTTTACAATCTTGGAATAAAATATTCGCTTGAGATATTTGGTATGAATCCTGAATAGGTGCACCGCTCTATACATTTGGTTTTTGGTCTAGTCAAAAGCAAAACGCTAGAGTAATATATGTTGCTTTGAATACCATAAACGAGTAAGTCTATTCAAAAAATAATCCCTGTAACAAATTAGCTACAGGGATTATTTTGATTTTTAATTATTAGACTTGAAGTATGTCTATAAATATTTCTTTACTTGATCTTCCAAATCTCTTTTTGGGTTGATAGCAGCTATGTTTCCTTCTTTATCAATTAAAAATGTCTTTGGAATACTTCTTACTCCATACATTGCTGCGGCCTGAGATTCCCATTTTTTAAGATCACTTACATGATTATCCCAAGTGAGTTTATCTTGTTTGATCGCTTGAGCCCATCTTTCTTCAGATTTTTTTCTGGCTTGTGCTACTTTCTCCGGAGTATCATATCTTTTTAGGGTTCTAGAATCTAGTCCATCCAATGAAACACTAAATACATCAAACCCTTGCTTCTTATACTTTTGATACACTTCTACTACATGTGGATTCGCTTTACGACATGGTCCACACCAGCTTGCCCAAAAATCAAGAAGTACTACGTTACCTTTAAGGTCTGATAATTTTCTATTCTTTCCATCTAGACCAGGTAGATCGATGTCTGGCGCTGGAGCTCCTATTCGTACATTTCCGCTGGCTTGAGACTTGAGGTATTTTGTTTGGAGATCCGTAGCAGCCCCTTTGTAAGCGGCTGATAATGGTAGCTCTGGATATTCGGCATTCATTTTTTTGCTTATTCCCATATGTAGGCTAGCAAATTCAGGTCGATATTTGAATAGCTTAGATCCCAATGCATAACCAACTAAGGGATTAGCTTCTTTTGTCGCTGCAGTTAGTCCATTCATATCGAGTGATTTATCCAGGTACTGACCTACGATTGAAAGGTAATCAGAAGTTAATTGGCTTCCCTCCACTTTGTAATCCAGATTTTTAAGATTCTCTAATACTCCGGTAACCTTAACATCCGTTTCTGATCCATCCAATACGATTTCTGCATTTCGTACGCCAAGTCTAACCCTATATAGGCCAGCCTCAATACCTTCAGGAAAGTTAAAAGAGAAATTTCCTGACCCGTCAGTGGTTGAGTTAGCTACCACTTCATTTGCGTTATCTACACCCATTCTATCAAAGAAGGCGCTTAGATCTGCTGCATTTTCTATTGTACCCGATATAGTTGTTCCTGTGAGTTGTGGTTTGCATGAGGCTAAGGCTACTACCACCACAAGAAGCATAATTGATTTAATGTAATTCATCTTTTGATTCTTAATTGATTTAAATAAATATAGAAAGGCTAATAGCCATGACTATATAATGCAAATATATGTAATATGTACTGGAAGTCAATGGCTGTACGACTTGCCAACCGTTAATCTTGTACTAATGTTGCTTTAGACGGTACTCTGTTCTAGATAAGTCTTCATTCAGACAAGGAATCGATTGGCGATCAGGACTGGTTATCCAATCAGATAATTGACAAGAAAGAACCCTATGAGAAAAATCCAAAGTCCATCGAGAAAGTGCCAATAAATGTTCAGAAGATCTAGTTTTCTCTTCTTTTCAGGATCCGCAAAATATAGTAAAACTGTAATTGGCGTTTTCATTTTCTTCTGAGCAGTAATCAAAAAGAGGGCTAAAAAGGGAATGCCCGCTACTACATGGGCAAAGTGCACTCCTGCAATCAGATACATATAAGCAGACATTGTACTGTTACTAGCAAATAATTCTTGTTCTTGGAGTTTTATGTAGGCAACGATTTGGCTAGCTAGAAAACCTATAGTGAGGACTAATGTAATACCAAGATACATTTTGTATTTCTCAGTTTGGTCTGAAAGGTATGATCTCTTAGTCATGACAATAGTCCAGCTGCTCGCCATTAGTAATAGGGTGTTGATATAGAATAAATTGGGTAGCTGTATAGGGTCTATCCCTGACTGTAATCTATTGTAGAGGTAAGCTCCTGTAAATCCTAGAAATAGAGCAGTAACGCCCATAAGTAGAAGACCCATCATAATGAAGTATGGGTGTATTAGAAAGTTGCGTTCGTCTCTGTGATTCATGTTTTAGCTTGTAGAAATTAATAACAAGATACTTGATGGTTTGTTTTTTACTTTTGGGTTCTCTAATAAAGTTATTTAATGAAGAATATTCAGCAAGATAAATTATCTGTAACACGTACGGCTCAAGTATATACTTATGGTCATAAAGTTAATGCAAAAGTGGCAGTCATCGTTTGTCATGGTTATGCACATTTAGCCAATCGTATTATACAGAAATTTAATAATTTGAATGAAGATGATATCTATGTAGTTGCACCTCAGGGTCTAAGTGTTTTTTATTGGAAAGGAATGAATGAAGATCCTGTGGCAAGTTGGATGACGAGCAAAGATCGATTGGATGAGATTGAAGATTTTTCTAACTACTTGTCTACAGTCTACCAACATTATCTCTCAGATTTTTCAGGAAAAATAGTCTTAATGGGTTTTTCTCAGGGTTGTGCAACAGTATGGAGATGGCAAAAAAAATACCCTGTGCAATACAATTGTATGATTAATTGGTCTGGATGGATACCAGAAGATATTGATCTTTCAAATGCTTTGGATCATTTATCTTCTCCCAAAGTTCATGTAGTAGTAGGAAATCAAGATCAATATTTGACTGAAGAAAGAATAGTAGAGATGAAAAAAGTAATTTCTAGAAATAACATTCCAGCGATTCATCATAGATTTGAAGGAAAGCATCAAGTGGATCGAAGACTATTGGAGTCTATCTTGAAATCTATTATCGATGAATGATGTATTTTCAATCTTATCGCGTCTTTGAAATCGTTGATGAAAAAATTAAATCTGATTTTCGATATTGTTGGTAAAAAAATAAACTACTTCTTATGATTATTACTATAGAATTAAGTCATTATCCGTTAACAGAAATATATGAAGGACCTATTATTTCTTTGATACAAAAGCTAAAAGAGATAGAAGGCTTAGATGTGTATACTAATGCAATGAGCACGTATGTGCAAGGAGAGTATGATCTTGTTATGCATCAATTGACAAGTACACTTAAGGAAGTATATGCTGATGGCATACCTAGCAGTACTGTTCTAAAAATTATTCCTAGAAAATTACCAATCGAGCGAGGGTGGATGGAATTTTAAAAAGATCTCATTGATACATTCTTTGTATTTCGAATCTTTGAGAAGCGCTTCTAACGTGATAGGATTTAGTAGTCGAATTCCCAATCGTAATTTTTTATTCGTCCAATACTAAGTGTCCATGGATTTCTTCTTTATATGGAATGCCTAGTGCGTTATTCTCAAAAAATCTGGAATGTTTGTAAGGGCTTGATTTCTTAATGTTACTAATGACTTCAGTTCCGTCTTTGAGTTCTAAATGAAAAGAAACTGGATGGTGTTCTACAATTTCATGTTCAAGTAGCATGTATCTGCATTTATAATAATCCATTCCCATTTCAACCATCTTTGAGAAAAAAGAAAAATTAGCAGGACGAATTACATCGAGAGGTTTAGATAATTTGAAGCATTTAATTTCTTCGGTATCTAAAAGCACCAAGAAATTATCATCTACATTATAGATATACATTCCCATACCTTTATGATAAAATTCTAAATTGGCTTTGTAAAATTTATTCTCTTCTTTTTGTTCGTCTACTTCTTTAAATCCGCTCAAATATCTTAAACTTCCAATTCCAATTCCTCCCTTTTTTACAGCTTGACGAAATGTGGGTCGACCTCCATAGTCACGGTCAATAATTACTCCAGCTTTGATGCGAGAAGTTCGTTTGAGGTTGATGATTTGCATGACTAATGCTTCGAATCTTTTTTGAGTAATTCAGGGTGTTTCTTTTTGAATCTATTAAGCCTAGGCACAGATACTGCTCTTACATATCCTTGATTTGGGTTCCTTTCTTCAAAGTTCTGATGATACTCTTCGGCATCATAAAATTTTGTCAATGGCTCTAATGTTGTGGTGATGGGTTTATTGTAAACCTCTTCTTTAGTAAGTTTAGCAATATAGGACTCTGCCGCTACTTTTTCAATTTCGTCTTTGTAGAATATTGCTGATCTATATTGCCTTCCTCTATCTGGTCCTTGCTGATTGAGCGTAGTAGGATCTTGAGAATCGAAAAACACTACCAACAAAGTTTCATAGCTAACTTTTGCTGGATCATAATAGACTTCTACCGCTTCAGCATGATCGGTGATGCCTGCACTTACATCTTTATAGTTGGCTTGGGCTGCGCTTCCACCAGCATAACCAGAGATTGCTTCTTCTACACCTTCCACGGATTCGAATACTGCTTCTACACACCAGAAACATCCGCTAGCAAAAACACTCTTGCTCAGTTTGCTGAGATCTTTGCTTTCTGTTTGGGTTGTAGAGGATTTTACTGAAGTTTCTGATTTTGGACTACAGTTAGTGAGCGTAGTACTAAAGGCAAATGCGAGTATATAAATGAGTTGTGTCATAATAGTTGTTTTATATTCTGTCTAACAGTCGAGCCTGGATTTTGATTGTAATATTCCTTATTAGTCGTTTGAAAGGTCGGCCTTCGACAAATACATTATAATTATTCCTAAAAACATACCTACGATTCGGATAGTTATAGATCCAAAGGAACCGATGCTATTTAGAAATTTTAGGATAGTCAAATTTACTCCAACTAAGGCCAAGATAAATGAAAGGGCACAGACTCCAAAGAGTAATGCACCAATGAGTGTCCAATAAGATCTTTTCATTTTCTAATAAGGTTTATTCCGTCAACAAAGGTAATTTAGTTAAGACAAAGCCGGAGGATAAATTGTTTGAAAGGTGTCATAAGTTCCTTTCGTATATGATTTAGTTCAGTATCAAAACATATCAATCAACTCTTTGACACTTTTTACTTCATATGTAGGTTGGAGATCTTCGGCAGATTTGGACGAAGGATTAAGCCAGACACAGTCTAATCCATAATTGATGGCTCCTTTAATATCGGAGTTAAGACTGTCACCTATTACGATGGCCTTACTTAAATCAGCATCACCCATCTCTTTGATTACGTGATCAAAATATCCTTTTTGTGGTTTAGCATGTCCAATCTCATCAGAGACTACTATGACATCAAAATAATCATAAATCTTTGCAGCTCTAAGTCTTGGCCGCTGGACTTCTTTCAATCCATTTGTAATAAGACCTAGCTTATATTTGGGTTTTACATGATTGAGAAGGTCATAAGCATGATCCATCATATCTGGGTGCTTAATGAGATGTTCAAGATAGGCCCTGTTAGCGTCTTTTGGATCTGATTTAGTATGACCTACAGCATCGAAGTACAACTGAAATCTTTTGGGCCTTAATGTCAAAGCATCGATAGTACCACTTTCAAATTCTGACCAAACGATATGATTATGGATATTATATTCTTTATAATCAATTTCCTTTTCGTGTAAACCTAACTCTTGCATGCTTCCATGAAAAGCCGAATGGGAGGCACTGTGAAAATTCATCAGAGTGTTATCATTGTCAAATAGGAGCCATTCATATTTTTTCATGCATACTGTTATTTAGGCAGTCTTAGTCTATGAATAAGCCTTTTTACGCTATACTTACCTGAGCCATGTGCCAATAATAGCAAAAGGCCACCAGCTACTGCCATATTGGTAATGAATCTTAAAAATGTAAGTTGTTCTGTATCTGGCGGATCATTCCAAAACGAATATACGATAAGGGTAAAGGGTAACCAGTATAATAAACATAGCGTTGCACCCACTCGTGCGAAGTAGCCGATCATCATTAATACAGATCCTACGACGAGCCCAAAAATGGCTATGCTAAGCCATATTTTAGGCCAAAAGGTAACACCATATGCTTGCATAGTTTCTACGGTTTTATCGTAGAACAAGATAGAGTCGATCGCCTCAAAAATGAATATTATAGAGAGGCATATTCGGCCAAGTAAGTCGGCAATGTCTTTCATAGGTAGGTTGATCGATTTTTTGTAAAACTTATGGGCTAACAAATGTAATTAAAATGGTGCATCTCGATGCTAGACTTCGGCCGATAGTTGTTCTAATACTTTTCGCACTACATTGCGACCATCTATGGCAGCGCTTAATATACCGCCGGCATATCCTGCGCCTTCACCACAAGGGAATAGGCCTTTTACGTCTGGATGTTGGTAGGTTTCTTTATCTCTAGGGATCCTTATAGGTGATGAAGTTCTGCTTTCAGTGCCTACTATATTGGCTTCATTGGTGAGATAGCCTTTCATTTTTTGATCGATTTGTATCAATCCTAGCCGTAATCTTTTATAGACGAACTCAGGAAGTAGTTCGTGCATGGGTGCAGACCAAAGTCCCGGAATATAGCTTGTATCATTGAGGGTGGGAGAGGTGACTCCATTGACAAAGTCTAAAGCTCGCTGTGCCGGTGCTTTTTGACTACCATCTCCTGCTTTAAATAAGGCTTGCTCTACATCTTTCTGAAAATCGAGTGCGGCATATAATCCTGTATAACCATGCTTAGCCAATTCAGTAATACTGATACTTGTAACAAATCCACTATTGGAAAACGGACTATCTCTCCTGCTAAGACTCATACCATTCACTACTAGTTCGCCAGGTGCAGTGGCGGCAGGGACGATGAGACCTCCCGGACACATACAAAATGAGAATACGCCATTATCATCTACTTGAGTAGCCACTCTGTATGCCGCGGCAGGTAGATTGTCTTCCCTAATTTCTTGATTATATTGTTTCTGATCTATGAAGCTTTGTTTATGTTCAATGCGAACACCCAAGGCAAAATCTTTTGCCTCCATGGCTACTCCTTTGGACTCGAGTAGGGTAAAAATATCTCTAGCCGAGTGTCCAGTAGCAAGAACAACAGCAGAGGTAGAGATCACTTCTTGATTTTGACATTTTACCCCAGTTACTCTCTGCTCTTGGATCATAATATCTGTAACAAAATGATCAAAACGAACTTCTCCACCATATTGCTCAATAGTCTCACGCATAGCGGAGATGATCTTAGGTAGTTTATTAGATCCGATGTGTGGATGCGCATCTATAAGTATGTCTTTAGCAGCACCGTGGGCCACAAGTAGCTCGAGTATCTCTTGAATATTTCCTCTTTTATGACTTCTAGTGTATAGCTTGCCATCAGAATAAGTGCCAGCTCCACCTTCACCAAAGCAATAATTACTGTGCGGGTTCACTTCTCCAAATTGCTGTATGGCCCTTAAGTCTCTTCTTCGCTGCTGTACGGCTTTTCCTCGTTCTAGTATGATTGGCTTAAGTCCTAGTTGAATGGCCTCTATTCCTGCGAAATAGCCAGCAGGACCTGCACCTATGATGATTACTTCAGGGCGATTCTGAACATGCTGTAAAGCGCTCAATGAGTCATTGGAAGCAGGCATACGTTCTTCTATATAAGCATCTATTCTCAATCGATACACTGGACGTCTTCCTCTGGCATCTATCGACCGTCTCACGATTTGCCAATCCCAAATATCTTCGCTAGCTATTTTGAGTTTGGAAGATAATCGCTTAAGAATAAACGAGGCATCATCTATTTGATCAGGATTGACTGCTATTTCTATCTGCTTTTTCACTATCTGCGAAGGTAATGGATTTTGCGGATTGTAATACCTGAAAATATAGGCATAATGGCTTTGATCAAAATTCATTTGTTATTAATTGACAAAATGAGAATAAGCCATGGACAAGCTGACATTTGAGTAGCAAACAGTATCTTAGATCTTGGAATGAACTAGGAAAGGATAAATACTAGTAAGTGTTGATTTGGTCTGTTTGTAAATCGCATTTTTGACGACAGCGCATTGAGTAGAACACTATCGTTTAAATCAGAAATAGATTAGCATTATATTTAATTTAGAAAATGGAAATCTTAATACCAATTGTAATTTATGTCTTGCTACCAATAATTGGGATTATATTTTTTATTTACACTAATAATAAATTGAAATCAAATAAGCAAAGAGAACTCTTCACGTTCAAGTTGTTTATTTTATTCGGATGTTTCGGTGGCTTACTTTTGCTTTTATTAACTACTTTATTTTGGAAATGGTCTGGAATGGCAAGTATAGGAAGTATCTTGTTATTTACTATTGCTCCTATATTTATGTTTGGAATTGGTTACGATTCATATAAAAAGAAAGATGACGTTTCGGAAAAAATACTATTTCAATCATCATTTTTATATATGATTATGCTCATGCTGATAATAGTAGCAGTCTTTATAATTGATAAATAAAATGCCGGTATTTAAATCTGATGGGTATTGAAAAATATAGCATTCTAGGTTTGTCTAGCGAAATGGAATTAATGGAACAAAAACAAAATAAATAATTCTAGTAATGAGACTATCTTTTTTATTAATAATCTCTTTTACATTTAGTTGTGTCGCTACTCGTGCATCAATGGATTTAAAATTGGAACAAATTATTGCTTCCAAAAAAGACTCTATAGATAGAGAACATGTGACTTTTGATAGTGAAGGAGTAAAACTTGCTGGCACCGTATTCTTGCCTCAAAATTATTTTGCTGCAGTTGTGATAGTTCACGGTTCGGATCAAGTACCTCGCATGACTAAATTTGCGAATATATTGGCTAGGAATAGTATTGCGGTTTTGACCTATGATAAACGAGGAGTAGGTGAATCAGAAGGCATATATGCTGGTCCTGAAGTAGGTACTAATAATATTGATACAAGTAATTTGATTCTTTTGGCCAATGATGCTAATGCTGCTTTGGAGTTCTTAAAAAGACAAGTTGCGGACGTGCCAGTTGGTCTTATTGGTGCTAGTCAAGCTGGGTGGATTATGCCGATTGCAGCAAGTCAAAATGATAGGGTAGACTTTATGGTTTTATTCAGCAGTCCATTAATATCCACTTTGGAGCAGCTCAGATTTCAGTTTTATACTGATGGTAATAAGGAATTTTGGGATACACATACAGAAGCAGATGCTAGATATCATATATTCAATGATTCTGATAGATATAAGTTTGTTGATAATGATCCTAAAGTCGTCCTAGATCAATTATCAATTCCAGGATTATGGTTGTTTGGTGAGAAGGATATTCAAATACCTGTTAAGCTATGTATAGATTATTTAAACGAATTTAAAGTTCGAGGTAAGTCCTTTGAATATGTGCTCTTTCCGTCGCTAGGCCATAATACTAGCTTTACAGATACTAATGTCCCTCTTGATATCGCCATCCAATGGATCAAAGGTAAATCTAGACTTCTTCATACTATTGATGAGTAGAAGATTTTTATGAGTTTTTCTCTTAATGTTAATTTGAATGTAAGTCTGGCCATACAGAACAAATTAAATAAACTGCTCTACGAATTTTTGAAATGCAACTTATTTCAAAAATATGATTGGTTGATGAAGATGTAAGAATATAAGTTGTTTAGAGCAATATATTATCTTATGTCTAATTACGTAAAGGTAAGGTCATAAATGTTCTTTTATTTCTTGATTCTTGATATCCATGTTTATATTGTGGTAAGTATTGTAGCTGTACCCCAAAAAAATATGTGCCATGATAGAAGCTAAACAGACTAATTTTCTGTACAATCTTATCTATAAAATGAATGGCTCTGAAAAGAGATATTTTAAGATAGCGAGCCAACAACATACCATCGGAAAAGGTAATAATTATCTCAAGTTATTTGATTTGATTATTCAACATCAAAAGAAAGGGTGGTCTGGTGAAAAATCCCTTAAGTCAGATTTTGTGGCAAAGTATGGTAAACTCCGATTTGACCTGTACAAGGCTAATTTATACAAGAAATTGTTGTCGTGCTTGGAGTCTTTTCACAAAGCCAATAATATAGAGGTAAATCTACGATCAATACTTAATCAGGCGCATATCCTTTTGCAAAAAGGGCTTTCTCATCAAGCACTTTCGATACTTAAGAAGGCTAAGGGCATTTGCCAAGAGCACGAAAAATGGTATTTGCTTTTGGAAATCATAGAGATGCAAAGACATGTGCTTTACTCTATTCAGAATCCATCGCTTGACAATTCGGAAGAAGAATCAATTCTGGGAAAAGCACTTTCAGTAAGTAGTCATCGCACTGTTCAGAGTAAGTTATGGAAGACTTATCTTAAAAACGGACTTCCAACTGATGATAAAACAATCAACACATATCGAAAATTGAGAAATGATCTAGAGGAGATTACTCCTAAAGATGCTAACACTACTATTGAAATAGATATGATTCGTCTGTATTGTAATCAATTTATCTCTGGTATGGAAGGAGATATTTTGGCGACTTATAGTTATGGTTCGACATTGATAAAGCTGATGGATGATAACCCCATTTATATGGCTGATAAAGCTGAGTTGAATATTCGTTGTCTTATCAATTTGCAATATGCTCAGATTAGATTAAACAAGGTAGAAGAGGTGAAGCGCAATAGATTAAAATGTCGCTCAATATTTGAGAAATTTGCATTGGCACCATCATTCCAATTTGCAATAAATACATCTTTGTATGTGAATGAATATGATATGGCTTTCAAAAATGGTCATCTTGAATCTCTTGAACACATTATACAGTCTTTCGATAATTACTTTTCTACGAATAAGTTTTATACAAATCCTTCAACAAGCCTTTTGTATTACTGGCAAAAATCTATTCATCATTTTGTTTTAGAAAATTATCAAGAGTCGTTAGATTATAATTATAATATCATTAATCAAAAACTTCCCTTTAGATTTGATATCCAGTCTTTAGCTAGAATAATGAATTTAATTATCTATTTTGAATTGGGTGAAGAGCGATTGCTTAATTCATTTGTGGTAAATACCTATAGATACCTTAAGAGGAGAGAAAGGTTGCTGCCGATAGAATTATTTTTGATTGGTTTTGTAAAGAAAGTCTTGACCAAGAATACACTATTAATTGATAGGAAAAAATTGTTTAAGTCTTTTAAAGCTCAACTAACGAATCTCAAAGGTGGTGATGATAGTCATGAATCCTTACTTCTTATGTATATAGAATATTGGCTAAATAAAAAACAATGATACCATGTCTCTAAATATTTGATAGAAAAGAGATCGTCTTAATTTAGATGATATGGTCCCTTTATTTATTATTTATTGTCACTGATAGGCCTAAATGCTTTTTTGCTTGGACTATATTTTTGACATTTATGGACAGCTGTAATGCTATCAGTGATTATGTTGCAATGGTATATTTAATTCCCTTTTCCTCATTTTCTATGATTACCATTCTTTTATTCCATTATTTGATATTTATAAAATAAATAAATATTTTGGTTGTTTATGTTTAATATAGTGGATTGCATATGAAATGGATATTTGGAATATTAATAATGATTAGTCATTCAGTGTTAAATGGACAAGGTACATTAGTAAATCCAGATGAATCAGCTTTTTTCGTGGGTTATACCACGTCTAAGTTAAATTCTACTAATCGCTTTTTACCTGATAGAATTCATGGAGGTTATCTTGGATTCGTTGTGCAAAGAAGGTTTCAATTCGAATTAGAAGCCAGTACAATAGGTGATACTAAAATACTAGGTATCGGTCTTTCCACGTTTCTCAATTTAGGCGAAGGTATTGGTTTGCAGCCCACGTATGCATTTGGAAGAGTTGGTGAAGAATCTGTGAATGCTTTTGGTGGCACTATATTTTTGGACTCTAGTAATAGTGGTTTTAAACTCATACCCAGAGTTGGATACGTAAGAACTACAGAAGGTGATTCTAATTTTAGTATAGGCGCGGATTTACTATTAGGCCAGAAGTACCCTGGATTGACCTCTGGAGTAAGACTTATTATCGATGGAAGCGACTCTACAGTCTTTGGATTTTCCGTCGGATTATTATTTAACGCCAAGAAAAATCCTAAAAGTCTCAATTAGTACTTTACTTCAAATGTTTCTTAGGTCTTTTAGAAGTTGTTGAATTTCTTTCATGATTCAGCCAACCCTTCACTTTTTGTAGTAGTCTTTAGTAATAGAACCAAATATTATAAGCTATGAAGTATCTTTCGTTTTTCTTGTTGATTATCTGCTCGATCTTTGTCATTAGTTGCGATAAAGACGAAGTAATGGATAACGAAAGCATTAATAGCGGACTAGTCGGAACTTGGAATCTTGAAAGTTCGTCAGGTGGGTTTGCAGGTATCAGTTGCCAATATCAAATAGGGGAAGTTGTATTAGTCTTTGATGAAGAGGATAATCTTATCGTAAGTAATAATGTCGTCAATACTTCGGCGACCTGTGGAGGACAAGAAATAGGTATATCTATTGAAACGCACAAATATGGAGTGCTGACTAGTAATGATAAGAAATTTTTGCTGGTTGATGATGCAGAAGTTGGTGAAATTGAGATACAAACAAACATGTTTACGCTTGATCAAAATAGTTATTCTCAAGGATCTGGTGCGGATGGATTTATATCAATGTTTGTAAAATAATGGTATCATGAAATTTTACTTCTTAGCGTTGATCGTATTATTGCTTTTTTCTTGTGATCAAGAGGAAGAGAATGTATCCTATATTGAAAAGAAGTGGTATTATATTTCCTACTTTGGAGCAGAAGGTCCACAATGTAATTATGCAAAAGGAGATAAGATATATACTTTTGGTGCATCTATATTGGAAGTGAAGAATAATTATTATGAGGATGATATTTGTAATGTAACCTTCTTACATGAAGGTAATTATACTTATGAAGTAAGGATGATTAATGGTATTGATTTTTTATTCATTGATGATACTGAACAGGGTAGTGTAATTATGGATGAAGAAGGATTGCTATTGGATTCTTCTGTGCGATCGGATGGAGTCGAAGTAGATGATGCGCCATCCTATCGATTTGTCTCATAGCTAATAATATCTATAGAATAGCGCTTTAACTTTTAAGTACAAAGGCAAACTTTGCTATCTTCGATTTATGATAGTTTCACTCGCTCAGATATTCCCAGTTTGGCTAGATCGTAAAGCCACTACTCAAAAAGTTTGTTCTTATATATCTAAAGCTGCTGCTGAGGGAGCTCATCTTGTTTGTTTTGGAGAAACTTTGCTGTCTGGGTATCCTTTTTGGATAGATCCTACTGATGGTGCTCGTTTTGAATCCTCTAGACAAAAGGATTTTTATGCGCATTATGTCAAAGAAGCTGTAGTGGTTACAGAAGATTTAGTGGATATACAGGCTTTGGCTAAGCAATATGGTATTGCAGTATATATTGGTGTGATAGAAAGAGCAGTAGATAGGGGTGGACAGAGCGTCTATTGTAGTTTAGTCTATATAGACCCAAAAGGAGAAATACAATCCGTTCATCGCAAGCTCATGCCCACCTATGAGGAACGTTTAGTTTGGGCAACCGGTGATGGTAATGGGTTAAAAGTACATCAGCTTGAAGAGTTTCACGTAGGTGGTCTCAATTGTTGGGAAAATTGGATGCCTCTAGCACGTACAACGCTTACTGGAATGGGAGAAAACTTACACGTGGCGACTTGGCCTGGGTGTCTGCGTAATACTATAGATTTGACCCGGCATATGGCTAAAGAATCTAGATCTTATGTGATATCAATATCAGGATTGATGACTACTGAAACTATTGGAGATCATATTCCACATGCGGATTTGCTAAGGAAGAATATGATGGAATGGGTGGCGGATGGAGGTTCCTGTATTGCTAATCCTGACGGTAGTTGGTTGATAGAGCCTGTCACGCACAAGGAATGCCTATTGACGGCAGAATTGGACCTTGACCAAGTGCGTAGAGAACGACATAATTTTGATCCAGTTGGTCATTATAGCAGACCCGATGTTTTTCAATTGCATGTCAATAAAGAACGCCAGAATATTTTGGGTAATGAGGGATAAGATTTATAAAGCGAAGGTAGATGGCAACTGGTTTTTTTTGATTGCGGTTTTTATTTCTTTTGTCATGATACTTATAGGAGAGACCTCTAATACTAATGGGAACAAGGAATACTATGTCGGAATTTTGGCCGTTGGCATCATAGGGAGTTTGTTGTATTGGATGGCATTGAAGTGTACTTATACATTGACTTCAGATCGTTTAATAATTAAGTTTTTTCTGTATACCAATGAATTACCTTATAAGTATATTCAACACATAAAATTTAGTAATTATCCTTCTAGCGGCCGTAAAGCAGCTTTCGCTAAAGAAGGCTTATCAATATTTTATAGTCAAGGAAATTTATTGTTTATAGCACCAGAAAATAGAGATGTTTTCGTAGAGGATTTAGCACAAAGAAGGGAAAAGATTCAAGTAATAAAATAGTAAAATGAAAATTGTAGTAGAGACTGAAAGATTACTTATTAGACATTATAAAGAAGAAGATTTTCCTGCGTTTGTAGAAATGAATGCTAATGAAGAAGTGATGCATCATTTTCCTAATTGCTTGGACGAAAAAGAATCAAGAGAGTTATTTGACAAAATCAATTCACGTATAGAGGAATCAGGAAAATGTTTCTGGGCTGCTGAACTCAAAGAAAATAATGATTTTATTGGATTCATTGGATTGTCAGAACCAAATTTTGAAGCGGACTTTATTCCTTGTACAGAGATCGGTTGGCGATTACGCCGCAAGTATTGGGGGAAAGGGTATGCTACAGAAGGAGCAAAAGCCTGCTTAGAAGTAGGGTGGAACGACTACGGTCTAGATGAAATTTTATCTTTTGCAGTGAAAGGGAATTTGCCATCGATACATGTAATGAATAAAATCGGAATGCAACATGTAAAGAACTTTATGCACCCTGCATTGGAGCAATGGCCAGAGATTCAAGAATGTGTATTGTATAGACTAGAAAGGTGATTTCAAGTTTATAATTTCTTTTTGTTTTAGCTGCGCTACTTAGGACTATTTTTTTACAAATTTTGATTTGTATGTGTTATAGTCATCCAATACAATATGCAAGTAATAAATACCTGTAGCTAAAGTCTCTACATTAATACTGACATCAGTTTGATTAAAGTACGTACTATTTATTCTTCGGCCAACATGATCTATGATGCTTACTTGATGTATTAAATTTTCGGATTTAAGATGTATGATATCCGTTACGGGATTAGGAAAAATTTGATTTTCATCCTGTTGTTCGAATATGCTATTCGGCATTATATTAACCTCTGTAGCATAAGTGTCGGAATAACAATTATCGGCATCTTCAACAGTAAGTGTTACATCGTATATTCCGAAATCATCATAGGTATGAATTGGGTTGATTTCATTAGATGTGTTCCCATCACCAAAGTCCCAATCGTGATTTAGGGCGTTGCTTGCTGTACTTTGAAACGAAACTGTTTGTCCATTTTCGACGTAGGTGTAATTGGCAATTGGATTGTTTATTTCTGAAATCAATCTACTCGCACTTATATGCTGACTTTCATTAAAATAACTTCCGGTAAAGCCTTGTTCTAGTCTTACAGCAGAAACATAGTAAGTGTATTCTGCTATATCTAAGCAACGATCTATATAGTTTAAGCCAGTAATCAAAGTATCTAATAATTCTGGTGTATTGTTATCAATCTTTCGGTAAATATGATATCCTGATATATCCAATTCATTGGATGCGTCCCAATTTATTTCAATATTGTTTCCTTGTTGTATAGTAGATATATTCGTCGCAGATTGGACGTAGGACATCTTTAGCGAAGGATCTCCTATCAATGCCATATGCACCTGTCTGGCTCCAAAACCAAAAGTGTAACTGGTATTATTCATGGATATCTTTGTGCAATCACCAAGCGTAAATCCCATTCCCATAGGGTGAAAATGCCAATTTGGTCTTCCAGCCCAAACATTTGATAAGACGGTTCCAGTAGCTAATGCAGATCGTAAAAAATTATTGTTGGAGTCGAAGTCACCAAAATAACTTCCAAATAACATTGTGAAAATACTTTGTATAGAATCCTGAGTAAAGTTAGTAGTATTGGAAATGCCGCTTGCCCCTTGGAAGTTGCCTCCTCCTGCGCCATATGACCATAAATAAGTCTCAGATTTCAGAGCATCATAATCTCTAGAAAAGGTACTATCTCTCCCCACTAAAGAACTGATATTTCGATAACCATTTTGACCAAACCCTTCCGCTAGACTAAAATTGTTTTCTATCAGTCCTCTGTTGATGCTTTTCATCATTCCAGTTCTGTATGCATGATTCTTATCCAGATACCTTTTAGTTAATTCTATTTCACTCTCTTCGAAAAGAGAAAGATTAGCAAAATCAATACGTCCAACTGACATTTCTAATTCTGAAGGAAAAGTAGATTGATCGAATTTTCCATCGTTAGGTACATTATGATTTCTTGTTTGCGCTGCGGTAGTGTTACTCACGCTATTATCTGTCCACGTACCATTAGTATCTGCGTAATAGCCATCACAAGGCCACGCACCGATGTGATTGCTATGACCGTCAGGCCCAATATTGCCAGAGTAGGGCACTGGAACATGGCCAATAATTGTAATCATCTTATATCTAAATGGATCCGTATTGTAAATGGATAGTATTGCATTTTTTACAGCTAATGCTGTATCATCTCTATTGACAACTATTTCGTTGGTCATCCAACCTTCAGACTGTAGGTCAGCTATATATCTATCGATTTCTGGTGCAAGAGAATCGCGAATTTCAGATTCGATTAAGACGATGCCTTTAAAGCCAAATCTTATAGGTTGATATTCGATTCCTGAATAGGCATATCCTTCTGCATTGCCATCACTTGATACTCTTCTTACTCTATATTCTTTGAGATTTCCGATTTCTACATCCGAAATGGTGTAAAAAGTATCATTCACGACTGTGGCTACAATACTTCCCCAACTAGGAGATCCGATATTTCTTTGATAGACTTGATATTCTAAAGCTTGTTCATAATGCTCCCAATTTAATGTAATGCTTTGATCAGATTTAGAATATGATGCGTTTAATTGAACGCTATTCTTTAAGTCGTTTTGTTGTTGTGCGATAGCGACTACATAATGCATCAGCAGTAGCACTACACCTATTGATCTTAGCATAATTGGTTATTGGAGTTAAAAGATATATGGTATAGCTAAAAATAGTCAAAAGAAAATTATTTGAAACAGGGATACAAAAAAAAAGCCCATCAAGTACATGATGAGCTTTTCTATAATTTTGAATTTTTATAATTCTTATTTTCGCGCAGCTTTAAACGCTGACTGTTGTACTGGCGTTAAAACTTGATATATAATACCGTTTCTTTCCGCTTTTAATCCTCCCATTCTCTCTTTCTTCTCAAGTGGTTCTATGTCAGAATCCTCTAATGCAGCTATTGCTTTTGAATTTTCTAATAAGTCACTTTTAATACGAGTAATTTGGTCTTCAGTTAGAGCTAGTCTTTCTGCCAAATCAATCTTACCTTTTTCAGTAAGTTCTTCATTTTGCGAAAGAATAGAATTTTGGGCTGCTAAGTCTTGCTTTACAACTTCGATATGATCAGATGCAATTTTAGACGCTTTGTCAGCAGAAGATTGTGCTGAAAGTCCAAGTACGAAGCAAGTAGCTAAAAGGGTAAATAAATATTTCATTTGTGTAAAGTGTTTTTAATGTTAATCTAACAAGACGCTAATATATTGCCTATTAACTAAATAAGTAGGTTATTCATACCACCACGCTCTAAATAATAGCTTAATGTATGGTAATAGTCATTTTCTCGATTATTAATTCTTAGAAAAACGAGTATGAGGGGATGATAGCTTAGTTGGGATCGCATTTCCAAGCCACTATACGACTGGTTTTGTTGCCAGTACCCATTTCTATAATTTTGGCTCTACTCGCTTTTACCGCTTCTATGGATTTTCTGATGGCAGGAATATGAGCTTCTCTATAATTTAGGGATTTTCGTACCTCAACTTGTATAATGTATTTCATTTGATCTTATTCACTTTTAGTTGTTCTCGACTTATGATATTTATAAAAGATGATTATTGTAGCTTCACACACTAATATTTTGACAATTTGCACGAAATTGACTAGGCGTCTGATTCATGCTTTTCTTGAAAGTGGAGTAAAAAGCCGTTTTGGAGTTAAATCCAGACTCGTATGCCAACGTCATAATAGTGAAGTGATTCATATTGTTATCGGCTAATTTAGTTTTTACTTCTTCAATTCTATAATGATTAACAAAATCAAGGAAAGTCATACCTATAGTTTCATTGACGATTTGTGATACATAATGCGAAGAAATATCTAGCTGTTTTGAAAAAATATTGATGGTTAACTCAGGATTTAGATATGGCTTATGATGGTCCATAAATGATAGTATTTTTTCCTGGTATCTACTTTTTTGGTTTTCTTTTAATGCGGAATTCAAATATTTAGATCTTTTTTTAACAATCTGAATTTGGTTAGGGATGTGGTGAAAGAATTTGGGCCTAAGTGTTAGTGTGATATATATGATAATTATGAAAGAGGCTAAAGTCAATATAGAAGTCAAAATTGAAAGAATAGTAGTCTTTGTGAGAATCACTATCAAAACCACTATGATAGGAATTAGCAGAGTAAAGCTTAAAAACAAGAGCCATCTATGGAAAGAAGGATCAAAATTAGAACTCATGTTTTTTACATGTCTAAGATATTTCAAGACCATACGTATCGACGTGATTGTATACAGCAAAGTCAATGTTGATAGAAGTATTAAAATGAATCTAGATTCTGGCACACTACCTTCTGAAATGGTAGTATTATAAATGGCTAATTTCTCAGCTCCACTTTTAATTAATGTTGGCCAAAACCAAATAAAAGATAAGAGGAAGGGAATAAAGTGGGTTAGATGGTTTTTTATTATTAATGATTCTTTATGAATAGATGCTTTGCAGTAGAGATAGGTGAATGGTCCTACAAGAGTGCCTGCAAAAAAGTTAAGTCTTATAATGTGAGGAATTTCATCTAATAGTCCAATTATATCTAAAAATCCAGGCACGAAGAATAATGAATAGGTGATGAGCAGTAACCCTAAAAAAACATTTGCTCGATTTGGTTTTGATTTGATGAAAAGTAAAAAGCAACCTAATGATACTGAAAGAAAAGAAGCGATTACTGATACGACATGAAATAATGAAATAGAGGAATCCATATAGGTATTGTTTTCCTTGTTTTGGGGTAATATAATTTATAAAGATTAAGCAATTTACCACTTGGGCTTATTATTATTTATAGGTATTTCTACGTGTTCGCATTTATAATTAGGGACTTCCCATGCTATGAATAAGGACTTTTTACTCTGCGCTTGCTTATAATTTTACGCTTGATAATCGATGGTAGAATCGTCGAACACCATTTACCTAATTTTATTAATTACTACTAATGACAACAAACATTAATGATCTCTCACAAGATGAAATTGTGAATATTGCTAAAGATGCCTATACATATGGCTTTCCTTTAGTGATGATGGACTTAACAAGGCAAGTACAAACTAATTTAGTAATACCTAGTGGAGGGCATGCACCTATGAATCAAGTGGGTAGAGCACAAACTTTTCCTACATATCAGACGACAGAAGTGGTCAAGCCTAACGTAGATACTCTATATAACATAGTTTGGTTTGATCTCAACCAAGATGCGTTTGTAGTGAACATGCCTTATTCTGGTATCGAATCATATACTAATAAAGATGAACTCACTCATGAAGAGCTTTTGAGAGGAAGATATTATTTGCTTCCGTTTTTAGATGCTTACTCTAATGTACATGTATCTAAAGGTACCAGACATACCGAAAAGGAATCTCATTTGTTTTTGGTGACTGGACCTAATTGGAGTGGAAGCGTTCCAGTTAATATGCATCATATTCCAATGCCTACACCTATGGTATGGATGCTAGGTAGGATTCAGGCAAATAATGATGATGATGCTTCACAGGTAGTTTGGCCACTGCAACAACAACTTAAATGTACGCCTTACTCGGAATGGGATAATCCAGCGTATGTACCTCCAAGTGGAGAGTATAATGCTGCTATGGATGGTGTCAAACCAGTAGAGTATGTTTTTACTTTGGATTATGAAACTTTTATTAATGATATGCTCAACTTAATGAGTATAAATCCACCGCCGATAGATCAAGATAGAGATATTTTGGAACGTATGAAAAGTATCGGTATTGAGGTTGGTAATGATTTCGACATCTCTAAATTTTCCCCAGAAACGATTCTTAGGATTAAAGAGATTCCTCGAACTATAGCATTGGAATGGCAATTGAAAATTTTGCCCATCCTTCAGGATCAGGGGGAGATTCAAAATAATTGGGTGAATATTATTAGAGATATCGGCAGGTTTAAAAACAACTATCTCAACCGAGCTTTTATAGCCTACAAAGGATTGGGAGCAAATATAATCGAAGATGCTGTCTATCCAGTTTGTGAAAAAGACATTGAAGGCAATCATCTTATGGGTGGAAAGAAATACATTATATCTATGACAGAAGATGAGCTTCCACCAATGAATGCTTTTTGGTCTTTAACCGCATATAATCAAAATGACTTTTTAGTACATAACACGAATGCACAAGTTCCGATTTATTCTGTAGGAAGTAGAGAGGGATTAAATAAGAGTGAGGATCAAAAGTATCATATTTTGGTGCAAAATGAAAAACCGGATGATCCTGACGCTAATTGGTTGCCTAGCCCAAGTGAAGGTCTTATGAGTTTGACATTACGAATATATTGGCCAAAGTCTAATGTGTTA
>CALBEE010000072.1 GCA_937927575.1 uncultured Saprospiraceae bacterium
GGTTTGTTTGACAAAATCAAAAAAGAAGATAAATTTGCACACGCTTTACAAAAAGCCAACAAGGTGCCTTAGCTCAGTTGGTAGAGCAACGGACTGAAAATCCGTGTGTCCCCAGTTCAAATCTGGGAGGCACCACATAAAGTCGCTTATTCGAAAGAATATAGCGGCTTTTTGTTTTTTGTAGCTACTCAAAGTAAGCTATTACCTCTACAAATTGCTTATACCTATACCCATTGCTAGTCACTGTCTAACAAGTATTTAATCTTCAACTCCACGCTTAACTTATAGCTCTAGTATCTCTCATCTCATTGCTCACATTCTTTCGTTGATAATATGTTAGCATCATGGGTACATTAATACTTGTCTATCCCTGCGATTAGCTTATTTTTGTATGCTTAATACATAATATACGACAGCTCATGAAATTTGAAGTATCATCAACGGACCTACTCAAGAAATTACAAGTATCAAATGGCGCTATTGGATCTAATCCAGTTCTTCCAGTATTAGAAGATTTCTTGTTTGATCTAGCAGGTAATACACTTACTATTGCATCTTCGGATCTGGAAACATCCATTATCAACAGCATAGATGTATCGGGTAAGCAAGATGGTAAAATTGCAGTACCTGCTAAGATACTTCTAGAAACGCTAAAAGCATTACCAGAACAGCCTATCGTATTTACCGTGGACACCGAAAATAGAGGTATTACCCTCAAATCTTCATACGGAGAATATAAGCTAGCTGGAGATGCTGCTGAAGACTTTCCAGAACTTCCAGCAGAGCAAGACGTAGAATCGGTAGAGATCGCTTCTGAGAGACTTTCTAATGCTATTACAAAGACTATGTTCGCTACAAGTTCTGATGAGCTTAGATTGGCAATGACAGGAGTTTTAATGCAAGTTGATTATAACAAAATCATATTCGTAGCTACCGATGCACACAAATTGGTGAAATATACTTTCGGTGATGTAAACATCGATGTAGCTTCATCATTCATCATACCTAAAAAGAGCCTGGGTCTATTACGTAATGCCATTGCAAATGAAGAAGGCATGGTAAAGATCAGCTTCAACCCTAAAAACGTATTCTTCAATATCGGTGGTTCTAAAGTAATCTGTAGATTAATAGATGCTAAGTATCCTGATTACAATGCAGTGATTCCTGTAGAAAACCCTAACCTATTAACATTAGGCCGTAGAGATTTCCAAAGCTCATTAAAGCGTATCGCCATTTATTCTAATAAAACTACCAATCAGGTTATTCTCAACATCACTGAGAATAGCATGACTATATCCGCTCAAGATCTTGACTTCTCTAATGAAGCGACAGAGCAGATGTCTTGTACATATTCTGGCGAACCAATGACAATAGGATTTAATGCTAAGCTGCTCATAGAAATGCTCGGTGTATTAGAATCTGATGAAATCAAAATCGAATTATCTACACCAAACAGAGCTGGTATACTTTTACCGTCAGAGCAAAATGATAATGAGACACTTCTCATGTTAGTCATGCCAGTGATGATGAGTCACTAGTTGATATGAAAATCGCTTTATTTTTTGGTTCATTTAATCCGGTACATGTTGGACACATGATTATCGCTAGCTACATCGTAGAACATACTGACGTAGACCAATTATGGATGGTAGTGTCTCCTCACAATCCTCATAAAACGAAAGCATCGTTAGCCAAAGATCACGATAGATTACACCTTGTAAGATTAGCTATTGGAGATCATGATAAATTGAGAGCGAGCAATATAGAATTTGATCTTCCAAAGCCGTCATATACCATAGACACGCTCACGCACCTTCAAGAAAAATATCCTAATTATAATTTTCACTTAGTAATGGGAGGAGATAATTTGGGAAGTTTTCACAAATGGAAAAACTATGAAAAGATCATCGAAAATCATCATATCTACGTCTACCAAAGACCAAGCTATGATCTCGGACCTTTACAACATCATCCCCATGTCCACATACTAGAAGCACCTCTACTTCAACTTTCTGCGACTATGATTCGAAGCATGATCAAAGAAGGAAAATCTGTGAAATATTATGTGCCAGATGCTGTCAATTCATATTTAGGAGATAGCACTTTATATCGGTAATACTTTTTATCAATCCAACCGCCGTTCTATAATTCGAACACTAATTACTTCAATAAAAGATATTATTTCCAAAAGAAAAAGCTCCAACATTTCTGCTGAAGCTTATTATATATTTCATGAAGTACATTAATGTATTTCATTTATTATTTTATTAAAATATAATCTACACTGCAAAACTTTCTCCGCAGCCACAAGATCTTGCTGCATTAGGATTATTAAAATAAAAACCCTTTCCGTTTAATCCACCAGAAAATTCTAATGTCGTATTACATAAGTAGAGAAAGCTTTTTAAATCCGTAACGATCTTCATTCCATTGTCTTCAAAAACTTGATCGTTTTCTTTATCCTCATTGTCGAAGTCCATCTCATAGGTCAGACCCGAACATCCGCCACTTGTTACTGATACACGCACAAAATAAGTCTCATCTAATGACTCTTTGGCCATTAGTTCATTGACTTTTTCTTTTGCGCTATCTGCTATAAATAACATAATGTGAATAATTTATTTTAATCAATACTGATTACTCAGCAGCAATTCCATTTTTTGATCTGTAGTCAGCGATTGCACTTTTAATAGCATCTTCTGCTAGTACGCTACAGTGAATTTTTACAGGTGGTAATGCTAACTCTTCTACGATCGCCATATTGTCAATCGCTAAAGCTTCGTCTACTGTCTTTCCTTTGAGCCACTCTGTAGCTAAAGAACTAGACGCGATAGCTGATCCACAACCGAAAGTCTTAAACTTAGCATCTTTGATCATACCAGACGCTTCGTCTACTTCAATCTGTAATCTCATTACATCTCCACATTCCGGAGCACCTACAAGACCAGTTCCTACTGAGTTCTTTGACTTGTCTAGAGTACCCACATTTTTAGGATGATTAAAGTGCTCTATAAGTTTTTCTGAATAAGCCATTTTATATTGTTTTACTTGTTCTTTATTATTAAACGGTATTATACTTCTATTAAGTTCCTAGTAGCGTTTTAGTGTTCTGACCACTCTACTGCGTCTAAGTCTATTCCTTCTTTAAACATTTCCCAAATTGGACTCAAATCTCTCATATGATTTACACCTTTTGAGATCATCTTTATAGTTTCATCTATTTCTTCTTCAGTGGTAAATCTTCCCAAACTAAATCTAAGCGAAGAATGTGCCAGATCGTCTCCAAGACCCAATGCTATTAATACATATGAAGGTTCTAATGAAGCCGATGTACAAGCTGATCCTGAGGATACTGCGATATTCTGGTTGAATGTCATCATTAGACCTTCTCCCTCCACATGTTTAAATGAAATATTAGCCACGTGAGGCATACGGTGCTCTACGCTACCATTAACATATACTTCTTCTAGATTATCTTTAAAAGCTTGTTCTAGTTTATCTCTAAGCACTGACAATCTTGCAGCATCAGCATCCATTTCCTTCATAGCGATTTCAGCCGCTTTACCAAAACCTACGATTCCTGGTACATTAAGTGTACCTGACCTCATCCCTCTCTCATGACCTCCGCCATCCATCTGTGACGTTACCTTCACTCTAGGATTCTTACGATTCACAAATAAAGCACCTACTCCTTTAGGACCATACATCTTATGCGCTGTAAAAGCCATTAAGTGAATCCCTAACTCTTTAGGGTGGGTCTTAATCTTCCCAACTGCCTGTGTAGCATCAGACATGAATAATACACCATGCTTTTCACACAATTGGCCTATTTCCTTCATGGGTTGGATAACACCAGTTTCATTATTAGCCCACATGATTGAAATCAATATGGTTTTATCTGTAATGGCCGCTTCTAATGCCTCAAGATCCACTCGACCGTCCGCTTTTACATCGAGATAAGTGACCTCACCTCCCATTTTTTCAACCTTTTTACAGGCATCAAGTACGGCTTTATGCTCTGTCTTAAGTGTAATGATATGATTTCCTTTACGGCTATACATTTCGAAAACACCCTTAATACCTAAGTTATCCGCCTCAGTAGCACCAGATGTAAAGATGATCTCCTTACTATCTACAGCTAATAGATTACCTATTTGCTCTCTTGCATAATCTACTGCCTCTTCCGCTTGCCAACCAAAAGGATGATTACGGCTTGCTGCATTTCCAGGTATTTGATGGAAAAAAGGCAACATAGCTTCTACTGCTCTTGGATCACAAGGTGTAGTAGCATTATTATCAAGATATATTAGTTTCTCTGAACCCATTATATGGTATAATATTTTTTGATTTGAGCCTATTTTAGGCCGATTCGGTTTAAGCGTGCAAATATAACCATATTCTACCTAAAAAGGTTTGCCACAAAGTCGAATAAGGTGATAAGATATTGACCTATATTTGTTAGCTGAAAGACTTATATCAACAAAGCATACAACATTGGGAAAAGGACCAGAAATAGCGAAAACTTTTACTAAGCCTACAGTGCAAGAGTGGGTAGCGAAAATCAATAAAGACCTTAAAGGTGTTAAAACTGCTGACAATTTACAGTATATTATAGAAGAGGGCCTATCGATTAGCGCAATTCAAGCATATGAAACTTCAGATCATCACCCTATTTCTAGAGATCATAATCACTTAGTCGCTTGTCATATCGATACTCGAGAATCGGATTGTAATGAGCTTATCAAAGACTTGCTTAATATAGGCGTCAATACATTAATCCTAGATGCTTATTCTGATGCAAATTTTAGCGAAGTTCTTAAAGATGTAATTCTAGATTATATAGATATTGTTATTTATCCAGAGGATGAGAAAGCTGAACAAAAAGCCATGGATTATCTCTCTTCTCAAAATGCAGATAATTCTAAAATCTATCGGCCTGATTCTAATCGAAATTTAATCCATATTTCTTTCAATGAATCCATAAGCAATCAATTAAGCGAGATGCTTAAACTCGTAAATGAAAGCAAGGGCGAAGAGTTGCTATTAATATTGGATGCGCAAAAAGACTTTCTATCAGAAATTGCTAAAATAAGATCCTCACATATACTTCTAAGTAATCTATCTAAAGCGATCGGAAAAGAAATTAATTACAGATTACTTTCTCACACCAAAGCATCTGACCTTGAAGTACATGAATTAATACAAACATCCTATATGGGATTAGCAGCTATAATAGGGGAAGCGGATGGAATAGTTTCTTCTGTTTTGGATAACAAGTATAAACTAAATGCTATCCACACCTATAATCTCATTACTATGGAATCCTACTTAGGTAAAGTAAGTGACCCTGCATCCGGAAGTAATCTAATTGAAAAAATAACTGAAATGCTTTGCAATAAAGCATGGGAAACTTTCGTCAACAATATTTAAAAATAGGCCGGATCGTAAGAGAGTCTAAATTGCATGGTTAAATAATATAATCACGTGATTTAGGAAATCCGTCCATTTTTGAGTTTCATAACTCTGTATCAATAACCTAACTTCTAATCAAATTATCATTAGAAGGCTATCTGTTTAGTTGAAGATTAACAAGAAAGAGTTTAAATCTGAATGTCTTGTTAAAAATATTAGCATTAAAATTCGGCCTTGTTCTAGAAAATAAACGCTACTAATAATCATCTTCAAATTCTTCCTCAAACTCATCCTCTTCTTCTGGCTCTTCTTCAGGTTCTACATATTTTTTAGCGTTATGCTTTTCACAATCTAACTCCAATATTTCATCTGGAATAATGAATCTAGCTTCTGTATCAAAATCGATCTTCGGATCAGATTCTACCCTTTTCATAAATTCTCCAAAGAATGGTCTTGCCATCTGACTACCAGCACCATTTGACAACGTTCTAAATCTCATAAACTGCTCATCTCCACCTACCCAAGTACCCACAATTAATTCTGGCGTAATACCCATAAACCATCCATCTCTATAATCATTAGTGGTACCTGTCTTTCCTCCCACTTCACTTTGAATATGACTTAAGGCACTTACATTACTTGCATTCTTAAGCATGTCCACCATAGCATGATTATACTTAGGATTTAAGGCCTTCCTTTGAACAGAAGTGGCCGAATAAATCTGTCTTCCATTTTTATCGGTGATACTCGTGACAAACATAGGTTGGGTATAAGTACCATTATTTGCATATACTGTATAGGCACCTGTCATATCCCAAACCGATAAATCCGCAGAGCCCAAACAAATAGATGGTGAATTAGGTATTTTACTTTTATCGATACCAAATTCAGAAACTAAACTTCTTACCAATTCGGTATTTCCTATCTCCATCATTAATTTGACAGATACACTATTTTTCGATTTTTTTAATCCTTCTTTTAAAGTCAAAGATTCTCCAGAAAATTTATCAGAATTCTCAGGAGTCCATGAATCCAATAAACCAAAATTGGCATCATTAGCAGGAATAGTATACGCCTTATCCACGATTTCATAACAAGGCGACATAGCGAGATTCGCAATCGCAGTTGTATAAATAAACGGTTTAAAAGTTGATCCTACTTGTCGGTTGGACTTGATGTGATCAAACTGAAAATATTTGTGATTTATACCACCGACCCATGTCCTAATATAACCCGTTTTAGGATCTACAGCAATCGACCCTAACTGCATATGCATCATATGATACTTTATGCTATCACGTGGACTCATGGTTACCGTTTTCTCTCCACTCGAAGTGTAAGCGAAAACTTTCATTGGTATTTTTTTCGCAAATACTTTTTTTGACTTTGCCTGTAAAGCACTCCATTGCTTTTTGAGTTCTAGCCAAAACTCACTAGCTAATATTGATTTATATACTTTAGATTGTTTCTTAGAGATATCCCCCTGTTTTACAAGTTTAGCTAAATGTCCTGGTTTATCATCTTCGGCAAACAGTCTAAAAATATCTCCATCTAATAATCGCACATCTTCTATCGATGCAGATATTTTACTTGATATTTTTGAGAGATAAGTTGATCTCATTTTTTTGAATCTTTCTGTCGTTCTTACTTTACGATTAAGACTCGCTTTTCTCCTTCGCTTTTGGCCATCATCTGCATCGTAAGTCCAGATGTCTTTGTCTTTCCATCTATCAAAAAATTTGTCTTGCAACTTGCTCATATGCACTTTCAATGCAGCCTCAGCATGTCGTTGCATATCCAGATCAATTGTTGTCTTAATAATTAAACCATCTGTGTACAAATCATACTTAGTTCCATCTGGTTTTGTAATATTTTCTTTTTTCAAATAATTAGAAGCCCATTGTCTAAGCTCTTCCCTAAAATATGGAGCTGGGCCTTCATAATGTAATGTCCTTTTAAAGTTGGACATATCTATAGGCTTTTCATTTAGGGTTTCATACTCCTCTTTACTTAAGTAGCCATTCTTCACCATTTGATTCATTACTACCGATCTTCTACGCAATGCATTATCTAATTTCGAAACAGGATTATACAAAGAAGGATTCTTTAACATTCCAATTAAAATGGCCGCTTCATCTACAGAAAGATCGGCTTGATTTTTTCCAAAATAAATATTGGCCGCTGCACTAACACCATCACCATTATGCAAAAAATCATATTTATTGAGATACATCGCCATGATCTCTCCCTTAGTATATCTTTTTTCAAACTCTGTAGCAATTACCAACTCTTTTAATTTCTGCCAACTTCTTAAAACAAAATTTCTACTTCTTTTAGTAAAAAACTGCTTAGCCAATTGCTGAGTAATCGTACTTGCTCCTCCCTTTTTACCTAAGTAAGCAAATGCTCTTACCGTGCTCCTAACGTCTATTCCCGTATGATCAAAAAATCGTTCATCCTCAGTGGCTACTAATGCATTGATGATATTAGGATTCAACTCTTCAAACGTGACATTTTTTCTATTATACTTAAAGTATGTACCCAAAGGTCTATCTTTATGATCTAACACTTGAGTAGCTAATTCTATCTTGGGGTTTTCTAACTCACTGGTATCAGGTAATTGTGTAGTAGAAATCAAAACGAATACCGCTATCGCCGCAAATATTCCTGCAAATAAGGTAAACCACATGATTTTGATGTAGCCAGAAAAAGGACTCGATTTTTTCTCTTCCTTTTTAGTGGATTTTTTCTTTGCCATAACCTTTTAACCTTTTGACGAATTAAGTACTTAGTTATTTCTTCTAACCTTATACTACCAATTAGCAAAAGTATTGAAAAGAAACAATATATTATAATAATTTATTATGTGTATTGGGCTCAATATGTTTGACTTGAACCCAATCATAGAGTAAATATCTATATATAGGAAGGGATTACCGTGTATAAACGAGTATTCGTATGCGATTATTGAGTAAGCGTATTGTACATACTTATTATTGATACAACCAAGGGAAAAATCCCTTTCATAGAACCAAAAGTGAACTGTTTTTCGTTTTTAAACTAGATCACCAAAATGCATCCTTATGAAATACTGGAAATACATTGTCATTCCACTAATAGTATTATTGGCTATTTGTGCAGCTTGGTATAGCGGCTATAAGTCTAGTCTATTCGAAACAAAGTCTGAAGAAAGCTCTACTGTTTTACTGAATAGAATTGAGAAAGTAATGAAATTGGTTACTGTCGAAGGACATATATCCGAAGTATACAGCTACAAAGACCATTACACATTTGATCTAGGTCCTTTTCGTAAAAAAGCCTTACTGCGTGTAAATGCAAAAGCTTCGATCGGTTACGATTTTGAAAAAGTAAAGCTTACCATTAATCAGGAAACTAAGACGATTACTATTGACGAATTTCCACTACCAGAAGTACTCTCAATTGATCATGATCTTGATTACTATGATATCACTCAAGGTACGTTTAATACTTTCACTAATGATGACTATAATAAAATTAATAAGAGAGCCAAAGAGTACGTAGAAACGCTTGCCGGAGAAGGTGAACTTATAGAAAGCGCCAAGGAACAAAAAGAAGAATTACTGTCCACGATTGAATTATTATTAAACGGATTAGGCTGGACATTAGTCGTGGAAGAAAAACCATTTTTAGGCTAAAGACTAATTTCAAAATCATCACCATAATGAAGATAGATCTCTAAATGAGTAAACAAAAAATCCCAAAGCATCTAAGACACTTTGGGATTTTTATTTCTTTAATATTTTATCTCAACTAGAAGAATGTCGCTCTATTATCTTCGATATCAACCATTTTCTTAAGAGCTTCTATAGTCTTAAGTTCTGCTTGACTTCTAGAAGAAGTAGTTTTTAATTGTCTCATTTGAGGAATATTACCTACAGTACCTTCTACCTTATTAGTAGGCGAAACCAAGAAAACTCCTGAAGATCCTATCACTGAAGTTGTAGCATTTACATCTGTTGCGAATGCTTTTGCGATAACTTGATTTTCAGCACCCAATCCTGGAATAAATGAAGCGTTCATAGAAATATTATCCGCCGTCTTTACTTCAACTCCATACTTCTCCGCTGCTGCTGCTAAATCAGACCCTAATGATCCAACAATTGATTCAGCTTTCTTCTGATTAGCTACTACTGTTTCCAATGTACTTCGCATAGACTCTGCCGAATATAATCCAGCACTCTGAATACTCTTGAGAGCTACTATCACATACTTATTATCGTAGTAATTAACTTTATCACTATATGAATAAACAGTAGGAGAAACTTCATTCAATTCAGTGTCGCTTTCAAATGCCCACTTCACCATATCTCTTGAACTCTGATCTGAACCTAGAGAACCTATACTGTAATCATTTACCGTAAGCGGCGCTGAAGATTGGAAATTATAACCCATTGCCTCGGCAGCAGCTCTCATAGATCCCATATCTCTATTTTGCGAAATAAGATCAGAAATCTTATCATTGATATCATTTTGAGTACGTTCTGTTGGTATAATTGGTGTACGTATATAAGCTACTTGGAATTTATCGTCTCTATTGTTATAAATAAGATCTTCTACCTTAATAAGGTGTACACCTACTTGTGTTCTTACTTTATAAATTCCACCCGCTCTTCCATTAAAAACTGCATTATTAAATGCTGGAAGCATTGAACCTTGTTTGAAAGTTCCTAAGTCTCCACCATTAATGGCAGATCCAGGATCCTGCGAATTATCTTCAGCTAGCTTATCAAACTTTGCACCTCTATTGAGTTCATTTTGAAGACTATCTATAAATGCTTCAGCTGCTGCAAAATCTTCTGGAGTACCCGTAGTAATTCTTCGAAGAATATGCTTCGCCTCTGCAGAATCTGGCATCACTTTCTTATCCAAAAGTTTAGCTACGAAGTATGCTCCTTGTTCTACATATGGTCCATATGTCTCACCTGGATTTAAAGCGTCCATTCTACCTTTAAGCCCTTCTGGTAAATCATCATTAGCAAAATAAATGCTTGACCAAAAACCACCATTGTTAAATGCAAAAAGTGAATCGCTTTCTGAAGCTTGCGTTCTAAAAGTATTTCCTAATTCACTAATCTCTGTTCTCCACTTAAGACTATCTGCTGCCGTAGGATATACGTCTACCACGGCATATTCTAATACTCTTGTCTCTTCTTTAGAAGTATACTTCTTAGCATTATCACTAATGTACGCTGATATGTCAGCGTCCGTTACCTTTACATCTGTATCGATAGCATCAAAAGGAATCTTTACATACGACATACTTAATGAGCTATTTGCCGCTGCACCTGTTTCTTCTACCAGGAAGTCTGGTGTATATATCGCCTTAGAAACGAGGTTTCCTATTTTATTTTGTAGCTCCGTCTTTTGGATTTGCTTTTCTTGCTCTGCCCAAAAGTTTTCAAACTGATCAGGTAGTTCTTCATTTCCCTCAATCATTTGCTTGTGCTGAAGCAAAGTAGTTCTATCCACTTGACCCGTTTGTGGGTTACGGTAGTTGTTAGTAATTATTGGACTGAGTCTGTTACCAAACTGTAAATCCATAAGTTCTGCTTTCGTCACCCCTAGTCCAAGATCATTAGCTTGTTCCTCAACTATTGCCTTTTCTACGAAAAAGTCCCAAAGGTTCTTTCTTCTCCCAAACTGATCAGGATTTCCTGAATATAGAGCCGTCTCTGCTTTACTAAACTCTCTATAATCGATTTTCTGTCCTGCAATCTCTCCCATATTCATCGCTGCTCCTCCTCTATTCGCGTTTCCTTGCATATCCATAAGAATGAATGCTGCTAATGCAAGTCCGAGAACAATCAGTACAAACCAAAAGTTTTTTCTAATAGTACCTATTAATGCCATTTCTATAAATTATAGTTGTTTGTTTATAATTGGTTTGATACTGAATT
>CALBEE010000073.1 GCA_937927575.1 uncultured Saprospiraceae bacterium
GTTAATCATGCCTAAGATGGGCGAAAGTATCATGGAAGCTACGATCCTTAATTGGACAAAGAGTGTGGGTGATACGATTGACCTAGATGAGACTGTGCTCGAGATAGCTACGGATAAGGTAGATTCTGAAATTCCTTCACCTGTTGCGGGAGTGTTATCAGAAATTTTATTTGAAGCAGATGCGGTAGTTCCGATTGGTACTGTGATAGCCATTATATCGACAGAAGGAGAAAGTGCGTCACCTTCACCAAGTCCTGCTGTTACTGAAAAACCTGCTCCTGCTGCAACTCCGGCACCTGCAAAAAAAGCAGCGCCTTCCCAACCAACTCCAGCACCAATGCCTGTTTCTAGTAATGGAGTGAGTCATACTGAGAGTAAAAGGTTTTATTCTCCATTAGTAAAGAATATTGCAGCCTCTGAAGGCATAGCACTTGCTGAACTTGAAACGGTACCAGGTACTGGATCAAAAGGAAGAGTAACTAAGAAAGATATACTAGCTTATGTGGCTAATAGATCTGGAGTACCTGCAACTGCTTCTGCCCCAAAGACGTCTTCGCCATCAGTATCAACGTCAAAGACTACCTCAACATCTACCGTTACTGGTAATGTAGAAATAGTAGAAATGGATCGAATGAGAAAGCTGATAGCTGACCATATGGTCATGAGCAAGCATACTTCACCTCACGTAACTTCATTTGTCGAAGCGGATGTCACTAATCTTGTGAATTGGAGAAATTCAGTTAAAGCGGATTTTCAAAAGAACCATGGAGAGAAGATAACATTCACACCTATTTTTGTGGAAGCTGTCGTAAGAGCGATTAAAGATTTCCCAGGGGTCAATGCTTCTGTAGATGGATCTAATATTATTTTAAAGAAAGATATAAATATTGGTATGGCAGCAGCGCTTCCGAGCGGCAACCTTATAGTACCAGTAATCAAAAATGCAGATACGCTTAATATGGTAGGTCTCACTAAGAAAGTGAATGACTTAGCAGGAAGAGCGAGAACTAATAAATTAGCTCCAACCGAAATTCAAGACGGTACTTTTACATTGACTAATGTAGGAACTTTTGGTAACGTTATGGGTACGCCTATAATCAATCAACCACAAGTAGCGATATTAGCCGTAGGAGCCATCCGCAAAAAACCAGCAGTAGTAGAAACAGAATATGGAGACGTTATCGCTATCAGGCAGATGATGTTTTTATCACTATCGTATGATCACAGAGTGGTAGATGGTATGCTCGGAGGATCTTTCCTAAGAAGAGTGGCTGACTATCTAGAGCAATTCGATACAGAGCAAAAAATATAATGAAAAAGATTTTTCTTGGTTTTAGTGTAATACTCGCTTTAGGTTTAATTTCTATCACAATCTCTTCTTGTGGATCAGGAAGTGTATTAGTAGATGAAGACGGAAAGTTAAATGTAACCTCTAATGCAAGAGGCTTAGATGGACAAGCAGAAAAATATTTTAAGGCTGGGAAATATAGAGAAGCTTTAGAGTTATACAAACAATTAAAAAGCAGCAAAGAGAACCTGTTATATAAAGGTATCTCTGCATATCATGTTGGAGATATTGATTTAGCACTAAGATCCTTGATAGATTCCTATTCTAATGGGAATAAAGATAAACGTCTATATCGCTATATGGGCGATAGCTATTTGACGCAAGGTAAATATGAACAAGCCACAGAATTTTATAAGAGTTATTTGCAATGGATAGATAGAGATGCACCAGAACGAAATGAAGTTATCCACAAAATAAAAAGATGTGGATTTGCTAAAGATTATAAGTACATAGATCAAAAAGCTTTTGTAGAAAATCTAGGTGAATCGGTCAATACTATTTATAATGAACTTTCGGCTTTGCAGAGTCCAGCTAATCCAAACAAATACTATTTTTCTTCAGATCGAAATGGAAGTACTGGTGGACTTCGTGCTGCGGATGGTACGAAAGATGATATATATGGATTTTACTCTAATGATATGTATGCCATCGAAACTAATGGTGGAAATTGGAATACTGTAGCAAGCATTGATCCAGTACTAAATACTCCGAGACATGATATTATACAGGACTTTAGTCGCTCTGGTGATATACTATATTATATAAAAACGAGCACTTTTAAAGATGGTGCTTTATTGACTGATACTTTTAGGACAAATAGAGAGGAAGTTAAATTTCCTGTGGTTATGCAATGTCCGATAGTAGCAGAATTAGGAGATAGAGACATTAGAGTTTTTGATAAGGATACTTATATATACTCAAGTATGCGTGAAGGTGGCTATGGTGGTTATGATTTATACATTGTCAGGAGAGACACTGGAGTGTGGTCAGAGCCGATTAATTTGGGGCCTACTATCAATAGTGAATTTGACGAATTGACTCCCTATCTTACTAACAATGGCAGTAAATTATATTTTAGTTCGAATAGGATAAACAGCATGGGAGGATTTGATGTTTTCGAATCTGATTTTGGATTGGAAACTAATGTTTGGTCAGAACCTCACAACTTAGGCTTGCCTATTAACTCTCCTCGTGATGATGTATATTTTAGATTAGCTGCAGATGGTCTTTCTGGAATATTATCCTCTAATCGATTAGAATCATTAGGTGGACATGATTTATTTATGGTCTATTTTAAAAATCAAGTTCAGGATCAAATGAATCTGAGTTATGCCATGCCCTTCCTAAAGGTAAGAGAGATGAAACTGGCGGAAGAAGCCGCTAAAGAAGAATTAGCTTCAGCTGAAGAACTAGAAAACGAAAACACTGAAGGGTCAGGAGAAACTAATTCATCAGAATCTAGTGAACTGGAAAAGGAGGAGGTCCTTGAAGAAAAAGTTCAAAGAGATTATTCTGGCGTGCAGAAAAGAGAAGTTGTCATTGGTCCATTACTTTATGGAGCTTCTGAAAACATTACTAATCCGCAAAATTTATCGCAGCTTAATAAAGTGATTGAAACATTAAAGATTTTCCCTGAAGCCAATCTTGAAATTACAGGTCATGCGGTTCAGGAAGGTTTACCAGAATTTGACTTGTATTTCTCGATTAAGAGAGCGGAAAAGGCGGCTGATTATTTAGAGCAAAATGGAATTTCATCAGATAGAATTTTTCTTAGAGGTGTAGGTACCCAATATGCAAGAGTAAGTCCTACTAGTGTAGCTTTATCAAACAAATACAATAGAAGGTTAGATCTTAAAATCGTCGCACCAATAGAATTGCCACTGCGAGTGATATATGACAATCCAGTCATTCCTGATCAATCGAAAGATCAGTCTATTAATAAGTTTACTTCTTTCCAATCTGGACTTCACTATAAAATTTCTCTTACATCAACAAAACAAATGTATAAGAACGCAATCATTAGGAATGAGTCTGATATCATGATCGATAAAGAACCTACTAATGATAATTACTTATACACAGTTGGAGTATTTGATAATTATACTCAAGCGAGAAGTGCTAAATCAAGACTTACGAGAGACAAGCAGTACAGTAATGTAAGTATAGAGCCTTATATAGATGGACGTCAAATTTCAAGAAATAAAATATCTTCTTACCAATCAAGATATTCAGATATTTCGAATTTCATAAAGTACGAAATGTCAAAGTAGTATTATATCTATAATGTCTTTCAAAAGATATCTTAGAATTAACTTTTGGTAATCTATATTCGTTCTATCCTATGGTAGAAGATATCAGTTATTATCATTATCAAAAATATATATACAATGAAGTTAGTAGTATTTATCTTTAGTTTGCTTTTAAGTGCATCGACTTTTAGTCAGCAAGCTGAAGAAATTCAATTTATAAAAGAAGATTTGGCTAAGGCGCAAGTAGAGGCGAATAAAAGTGACAAAGTAATTTTTGTAGATGCGTATACAACTTGGTGCGGTCCCTGTAAGATGATGGATCGTAAAACGTTTAAAGATGAAGCCGCTTCTAAGTTTTACAATGACAATTTTGTCAACCTTAAAATGGACATGGAAAAGGGCGATGGTCCTTTATTTGCTCAAAAACATACCATAAGAGGATATCCTTCTTTATTATTTTTGAATGCGGCAGGAGATTTGGTGCATAGATCATTAGGTTATCAAGATGCTACTAAATTTTTGGAGTTAGGTAAAGCGGCAGTTAATCCTGAAAAGCAAGTCATCACTTTGCAAAAAAGATTTGAAGCAGGAGATAAAGGTCAAGAGTTCTTGCTTAACTATGCAGATGCTTTGACCATGGCAGGAATGGATGGTTATGAAGAAGCAACTCAAGCTTACATCGATCAAGAAAGCGATTGGAATACACCAAAGAATATTAAAGTATTATTTGATTATTCTAAGGCATCTATAGATTCAAAGCTGTTTAAATATATGCTTGATAATATGGGTAAGTTTGAATCAATTGTAGGAGCTCAGAAGGTAGCTGAGAAAATTAATTTTGCAGCATCTTCTGATGTCAGAAAGAATCAAATTGATGGAAAAGATAAAGAGGCATTGACAAAGCATTTTGCAAAATATTTCGGTGAGAAGAATGCCAGTGAAAAAGCTACTGGATATTACTTAAATAATTTGATGTATGCTCCTGGAGATGTAAATGAGCAAAAATATCTTACCGATGTGCAGTTATTCATGGCGTCAAACCCAAACTTAAGTTCTCAATCTCTAAATGCACATGCATGGAGAATCTATGAGCTTACAGATGATAAACTGATATTGGCTCAAGCCGAATCTTGGATAAATAAATCTATAGACTTGGAAAAGAATTCGTATAACACAGATACTAAAGCTTCAATCCAATACAAATTAGGAAAGAAAATGGAAGCTATGAAGTCTGCAGAAGAATCTATAAAATTAGCGATCGAGGAGGGTAACGATCCGACTGCGACGCAGGAGATGCTTGCGAAGATTAAAGCGCTATAAAAAATTAAAAATAATAGAATTAGAAGGGTCTTCGAATATTACTCGAAGACCCTTTTTCGGTTTATTACATTTCGTAGTCTAAATTTAATGTAGCATATATCTCTTCCCAGGTAACGGCCTTACGATACCTTTAAATTCTAATTGAATCAAGGAAGAGGAAAGTTCTGAAGCAGGGATTTGCATGAGATGTTGTAATCCATCTATAGGTAATTCTTTATGAGATCTAATGTAGTCAACAATGGTTTGCTCTCGATCTGATAACTCGACAAAAAGCTGTGCTTGAATGGGTTGGTTTGCGATTTCTTCCCACCTCATAATATAAGCTATATCTTCGGCAGTCTCTATCATGTGAGCTTTATGTGTTTTGATCAATTTGTTAGGCCCTGCTGACATTGCGTCATTGATTCTTCCCGGAACAGCGAATACATCTTTATTATAAGCATCTGCAAATGTAGCAGTGATAATCGATCCACCTTTTACGGCGGATTCGACTATAATCACAGCATCACTTAAGGCAGCTATGATTCGATTTCGCATTGGAAAGTTTTCTCGGTCAGGTTTGCTGTTATGTCCAAACTCTGTGAGCAATCCTCCATGCTCTATCATTTTTTGAGCAAGTTTTCGGTTGCTTGCTGGATATATTCTATTCAGTCCATGCCCAAGTACTCCTATAGTTTCTTGACCAGTTTCCACTGATTTTCGATGAGAAGTGGTATCTATTCCAAAAGCTAATCCACTTATAATACTTGGTCCATAACTTTTAAGTCCTTCGACTATTTTCTCACATTGTACGACTCCATAATCTGAAGGTTTGCGAGTCCCTACTATCCCTACCGTTCTTTGAGGATTTAGGTTGGCTGAACCTTTATAGTACAATATTATAGGACTCTGATCGAAGTATTTCAGTCTCCTTGGATAATTGTCATTGAGATAGAATAAAGGAGTCACTTCATTCTTCTCGATAAATTTCAATTCTAATTCCGCTTCAGCTAAAGCTTCGTCTCTTAATGCAATAATTTGCTGAGCAGTAATTTTGGCGATCTGAGGTATATCTATTAAGTCTAACTCTTTAGCTGACCAAAGCGCTTCGGCTGATCCGAGATGTGAAATAATAGATTTGGCAGATACAGGACCTACATTGTTGATCTTAGTGATCGCAATTTCGTAAAGTAGTGGCATTCTAATTTTTATTTTCTAATTATATATATATTCGATTATATTTTTACTGAACTCCAGCAGCTTGATAAAATTTGTTGGCATTGGCTGTATCACCCATCATTTTATAAGTATCACCTATAGCTTTGTTAAGTGTTGCATTATTTTTAGTGATTTCATATGCTTTACTAAGATAATGCATTGCCCATTTGTTATTACCTTTTTTGAGTAATAATTCATTATAACCTAAATCGTAATAGAAGTTAATAATTTCATCATCAGACATTCTTCCTCCTCTTAAATACTGTATGTATTCAATTATGAATGGAATGTCAGGTCTATTACTGCCTACATCTTTAAAGACTGCTAAGAGTTTTGGCAAGTCTTGATCCATTTTGTGTAATTCACTTGCCATCCCTGCTCTCATTAAATGAGCATTTTTATAATTGGGAATTAGAGATGCGGCTTTATTGGCATATTGCTGACCTTCTATTAGCATTTGTTTTTTCTTTTCTCTATTTGATTCTGACCTGGCTTCATTATATAATGCCGTAGACATAAAAGAATTGGCTCTCGCACTATTGGTAGATACTTTTACCGCAGATTGGTTAAGTGTTAAAGCCGTTTCCCATACAGGAATACGTGTAAAGGTTTTTAGAGAATAGCCTATTACCATTATTCCTAAAATTGAATAAGCTATATATTTTCCTATCGGATTTTTCCAATTAGATAATTTATCTCTTAGTAGGTAAACAAGAAGTAAACAAGAGCCTACTGTAGAAATAAAAATAAATCGTTCATTCATAAATGTACCCACATTGATCACAATATTAGATACAATACTAAGTGCAGCCAAGTAGAATAAAAGAGAGAAGCTTATAATAGATTTAGATCGCCATTTCCAAAAAACTAAGACTGCTAAACCTATATGTGCCAACAAACCCAAAATCGCTCTATAATCTCCCCAATTTAAAATCGGAATGGCGTAAGGATAATAATCATGAGACAAATGAATAGGCACGATACTTAATCCTATATATTTCAATAATGTATAAGAGATCGTAGCCAATTTTTGTCCACCGGTCATTCCATAGAATGGATTATTCATAATATCAGTAATCTCCATGCTAAAGTCAGGAACACCGGCAACATTAAATCTTAATATTAAATATCCAATAGTGGTAGCCAAAAGAACGCCCATTACTTTTAAATACTCACCTAGTTTGGAAGAGGTAAAGAAGTATAAAGCGGCAGGTATAATTGCTAAGAAAGTAATAGTATTTTCTTTTGATAATAGACCTAAGAAAAACATCAATGCGGCTAACAAAAGTTGCCCATACTTTTTACTATTTACAAAGTGTAGTACTGAGATTACGGTAAGTCCTGAGAATAACATCGCCATGATTTCATCTCTACCTTTGATGTTTGCCACAGCTTCTGTGTGGACCGGATGAATCGTATATACTAAGGCAGTTATAAAAGCTAAGCCAAGGAAAGTATTTCTGTTTTTATCTCTTTGAATTAATAGTAAGTATAGCATCCAAAAAATAACTATACAAGTAAAACCATAGAAGATAATATTATTAATGTGACCTACTCTAGGAGATAAACCAAAAGCTTCTACTTCTAAAGCAAATGTTACTAATGATAAAGGCCTATACCTACTTCCTTGAACAAGATTTTTTTGCTCACCAAAATAGCCTGTCATACTTTCGTTAGTCAGAATATCCCAAACGCCATCTGCACCTTTCGTGGTAAATTGATTATCCTTGATTACTATTACATCATCCAAGACATATCCAAAATCAATCCCTTGATAATAAAATACTCCACATAGAATAAATAGGAGGGCAGCTCTAATCCAATTATGTTTCCAAAAAGAGAAATCTAAGGCGACATGTTTGGGCATTACTTTTTCGACCTTAGCTTTGGTGCTAAGTTTTTTTACTATTGCTTCTTTCTTTTTCTTCTTCTTTGCCACGCGGTATTTGTAGATATAGCATAGGCTTTGTGCCATGCAAGTCAATATAGGTTGTAAAAGTAAATGCAGCTTCAAGACTACACGACTTCAAAGTTAGTAAATTGTCTAACTACATACAATTTACGGGTGATCATCAGTTATTGTATGCAAATCATTTTTTTATAATTTCAATAGGTAAGCAGATTCTACTGGATCTAGTTCTATTACTTTCCTATCATCTAGAGCATTCTCTTATGCTTTAAAAATACCCTAAGAATCTTATCTTCACAATCTGATCAAACTGAAAAGTGTAAATGAAGACGATTAAAGGCCCAGCAATATTTTTGGCTCAGTTCATGGGTGATGAAGCACCATATAACTCACTCGATAGCATATGTCAGTGGGTGGCTAATCTTGGTTATAAGGGTATCCAGATACCTACTTGGGAATCGCGATTAATTGATCTTGAAAAGGCTGCTACTAGCAAGACCTATTGTGACGAACTAAAAGGAATTATTGCGAGTCATGGCTTAGAGATTACAGAACTTTCCACCCATTTGCAAGGGCAATTAGTAGCTGTCAATCCTGCATATGATAGTATGTTTGACGCTTTTGCACCGAATGAAGTTAAAGGTAAACCAAAAGCAAGACAAGCTTGGGCTGTGAATCAGCTAATGATGGCTGGGAAGGCTAGTGAAAATCTTGGGCTTCATGCGCATGCTACTTTTTCTGGTGCTTTAATATGGCAAACTATGTATCCATGGCCGCAAAGACCAGATGGAATGGTCGAAATGGCTTTTACTGAATTGGCCAAAAGATGGTCGCCTATTTTAGATCATTATGATAGTTGTGGCGTAGATATATGTTATGAAGTGCATCCTGGCGAGGATCTTCATGATGGGGTAACTTATGAGATGTTTTTGGAAAAAGTAAATGGACACGAAAGAGCTTGCTTGCTGTATGATCCTAGTCACTTTTTATTACAACAATTAGATTATCTACAATACATCGATTTTTACCATGAAAGAATAAAAGCTTTTCATGTCAAGGATGCTGAATTTAATCCTACGGGTAAGTCCGGAGTATATGGTGGCTATCAAGGTTGGAATAATCGAGCGGGTAGATTCCGTTCATTGGGTGATGGACAAGTGGACTTTAAAAGTATTTTTACAAAACTATCGGAGTACGGATTTGATGGATGGGCTGTGATGGAATGGGAATGTTGTGTAAAGTCTCCAGAACAAGGCGCAAGAGAAGGAGCACCCTTTATCAAAGATCATATTATAGAAGTAACTGGAAAGGCATTTGATGATTTTGCAGGAGGTGATGTGGATGAAAATTATCTGAAGGGATTAATGGGTATTTAAAATATTAGAATGTTATTAAGAACAGTTTATCTCTTTCTTTTTCTTTTACAAAGCAGTTTGTTTTTTGGACAGGACACTACTTCAGTTGAATTATTACCTGTAGAAATTAGAGCAGAAAGAGCCTATGCTTCGGAGAAAATTTCATTGAGTAGATCTCATTTCTTGAGCGCTCCTGCTTCATTTGACGATCCTAGTAGATTACTGATGAAGTATCCGGGATTTTCTGTGAGTAATGATCAAAACAATGCTATTATTTACGATGGCTTGCCTAGTCACTATAGTACATGGAGTCTTTATGGTGCGCAGATAGCAAATCCCAACCACTTAAGCAATGCAGGCACGGCTAATGATAGACCTAGTAGATCTTCTGGAGGTGTCAATATGTTTAGTGGTCAAGTGATAGGCGAACTAGATTATCATACGGGTAGTTCTGGTCCGGCACATGGCATAGGTGGAGTAGCGGATATGTCCATACGAACTCCTTTCCAAAATAGTATTACTGCTAATTTGAGTTTAATAGGCTTAGAAGCTGGAATAGATCGAGTGTTGGATGATGGAAAATCGTCTTTGTTAGCCAATTATAGATATTCTACAGTAGGATTATTAGATAGAATAGGTGTAGAACTTGGTGATGAAATAATTAATTATCAGGATGCAATTATAAACTTTAAAAAGAAATGGAGTGATAAGGAAATAAGTGTAGTCGCAATTTATGGAAAATCAAGTAATGATCATACAGCGACAAAATTGCAATCGGATGATGATGCCATATTTAAAGATATACAGGATATAAATTATGGTGCATATAACCTCACAAGTGCTATACATCTTAAGGCGGCCAGTTATCAATTGACTCTTGCTTATAGTAGTAGAGATGAAAATAAATCGAATAGATATGAGTGGAATGACAAATTGGAAAGAAGTACTTCAAACGTGTCAGACAAAATTATTTCTCTATATCTTCTTTCGAAAGTTATGACAGGGAAATTTAGACTTCAATTTAAATTGAATGGCTCCTTCTATAATCAATGGGTTAGATATATTAACTCAAGGGATAGAATTGAATTTTTGCCATCACCTTGGCCAGAGAATGGTTCTATTCATGAGCGAAGTATTTTTTTCAATGAAAATTATTATGATTTGAGACCTTCAATGGTTGTAAATTACTCGCTAAATAGTAATCATAAATTAGAGTTAGCCTCACAGCTGTACTATAACTCATTCAACAGTAAAATGATTCCGTTATTCGATTTTTCATATGAATCAACTAACACCACTTGGGTAAATAGAATCAGCTTTGGTAAGAATGCACAAATGCAATCGCCTGAGATCCTAGGAGCGAATAATACTGACTTTACAATTGGTTCATCAACAAATAGATTTCTTCCCGCACTAGAGTCTTACTATGGATCTTTATATAGTAATTATAAGAACATCGGAGTGAGAATGTCTATAAGAAAACTGTTAGATGTTACAGGAAATTTCAGAAATGATTTAATGTCACTCAACGATTTAAGTGTGATTCCAATCGAGATTAAAAATCAATTTTCGGATGTGATTATAGGTAGTGCCAGTGTATTTGGTAAGTTGAATATTGGAGAGTATAATGTAAATTCAACATTGACCATTATGGACGCAATGAGTAATGGCGACTATAAACAGATACCGTATAACTATGGGCAGAAATGGAATATTAGTGTAGATAAGAAATTCATATTTAACGAAAAAAAATCGTTGAGGATTTCAATGTTGTATACTATTAGGAATGGTTATTACCAAGATGTTATAAATGAAGAAGAGTCAAGAGATCAGCATATCACTGTATATGGCTCTTTAGCTTCTGAAGAATCTAACGTTTTTCGTTTAAGTAATTATAGTAGATTAGACTTAAGGTTAAGCTACATTAAAAAAGGAAAGTGGAAAAATGTCATTTCTTTGGATATTCAAAATGTCTTGAATAGACAGAATGATGCGTATTATTATTTTGACCCTGTATTGGACGAGACCGTTTTACAAAAGCAATTAGGATTGATACCGATTTTGAGTTGGAGGGTGGTTTTTTAAAATATTGAGACTCCTAAACTCGCAGAGATTGGTAAATGCAATATTATTTATTACAAATAGGAATATGATATTAAGTTCAAAGAATTTTTGAACAATGATTTTTCGACCGCAGTGGATAAATATTTGTTCTATTAACTTGAGTGTATAATGAAATTACAACTTCTAATAATCCAACAAACTACCGATCGCTTCACTTACTTTTTCTGTGGAAGGGATCATCGTTTTTTCCAAAACTTCATTTAATGGAATCGCTGGCATATTAGCCGCACCAATTACTCGAACAGGAGCATCTAGAGATTCAAAACATTCTGCTTGAACTCTAGCAGCTATACTTTGAGCAAATCCATTTTCGGAAGGCTCTTCAGTTACTACTAAGATGCGGTGATATTCCTTGGCTTCTGCGTAGATAAGTTCAGTATCTAAAGGATATAAAGTTCTTAGGTCTAATATGCCTACGCGACCCTTATAATTTTTAGCTGCATTGAGCGCCCAATGTACACCCATGCCGTAAGCAATCACTAAGATGGCTTCACCTTTATTTTTTATAGAATCATCTGCTTCTAAGATCATATTACCTACACCAAACGGGAGTACATAATCTCTATCAGGAAGTATGGATCTTGCGGCATCAGTACCTTTGACTTTGGACCAATATAATCCTTTATGCTCAAGCATTACCACTGGATTAGGATCATGGTATGCGGCTTTCATAAGACCTTTCATATCTGCACCATTACTTGGATATGCAATCTTTATTCCTCTGATATTGGTAAGAATAGATTCTACGCTACTACTATGATATGGTCCTCCACTACCATAGGCACCGATAGGTACTCTAAGTATCATGGATACCGGCCATTTGCCATTAGACAGATAACAGGATCTACTTACTTCGGTAAATAATTGATTAAGACCTGGCCATATATAATCGGCAAATTGTACTTCGACGATAGGCTTAAGCCCAACTGCAGACATTCCTACTGTACTACCCACTATGAAAGCCTCTTGAATAGGCGTATTGAACACTCTTTCGTCGCCAAATTTTTGAGCTAAAGTCGCTGCTTCTCTAAATACTCCACCTAAGCGAGCACCTACATCTTGACCATATAGAAGACATTCTTTATGATCTTCCATTAATTCTTGTACGGCCAGTAATGCACAATCAACCATTACCTTTTCTTCTCCATTTTCTGGCGATCTATCACCTATTTCTTCCGTGATTGGTGTAGGTGCAAAATCATTGGTATAGAGATCTTCCGGTATTGGATCTTCAGCTTGGTTGGCTCTTTCATAATCAGCCTGCACTTGCTTCTTAACAGAAGCTTCTATAGCTTTAATTTTCTTTTGGGTTAGTCCAGCCTTAATTAATTGCTTTATCAAAACTGGATAAGGATCTCTCGTAGCATGTTCTTCGAGATCATCACGATACCATTCTTTACGTACTCCGGAAGTATGATGATTCAAGAGAGGTACAGTAGCATGTATGAGGAAAGGTCGTCTTTCTTTACGTACAAGATTAATCACTTCACTCAAAGTATTGTAACATTTGGTGAAATCACTTCCGTTAATAGAACGAACTTCTATACCTGGAAATCCTTGAGCATATTCTGCAGCATTCATGGCTCTGGTTTCTTCCGCATTAGCCGAGATATCCCAGCCATTATCTTGTACAAGGTATATAATGGGTAATTGTTTAAGCGCAGCCATTTGCATCGCTTCCGATATCTCACCTTCTGTCATCGATGCATCTCCGATCGAACATACAGATATACCTTTTAAGGCTTTACCTTTCTGTATTTTGGTGATTTCCTTGTATTGTAATCCCATGGCTACACCAGTAGCAGGAATAGCTTGCATACCAGTAGCTGAGGATTGGTGCGGAATCTTAGGTTTATCATCATCTTTAAGACTAGGATGAGAATAATAAGATCTCCCACCACTAAAGGGATCTTCACGCTTAGCCAATAATTGGAGCATTAGATCATAGGGTGTCATTCCAATGGAAAGAAGCATGGCGTCATCTCTATAATAAGGTGCCACAAAATCCTGAGGTAAGAGTTGCATTCCTGCGGCGATCTGTATCGCTTCATGCCCTCTAGAAGTGGCATGTACATATTTGCTTACATGTTTGAAATTATCTTCGTAGAGCTCAGCCATTGTTTTGGCAGTACACATCAGCTCAAAGGCTTTCTTCAGAACTTTCTTATCAAGAGAGGTTTTCTTTCGCATGTAAATAGAATGGGCTTTTGATCAATTGGTTGCGCAAGTTAATCAAATACACATATTGCGCCAAGATGGACGGTAGTTGCTTTTGTCGGAATTATACTGAATGAGGGGATATTCTTAAATCCAAATTCGAAAATTCGCACTTAATAATCCACTCATATTCCCTATTTTACAACCCTTAAAGACTCGAATGAGGTAAAATCTTCAATAATCGTTTTCATTCATGATTTTTGAGTATTGAAGCCAAAGACGATTATCTTTTTATTAAATAGTAAATAATTAATTCAACCAGTAACCATGAAAATAGTAACCTCTATCAAAGTAGCGCTACTCATAGCTTTTGTCAATGTAAGTCTGTATGCCGGAGAAGGTATGTGGCTTCCGCAACTCATTAAATCATTGAATGAAGGTGAGATGCAAAGTATGGGGATGAAGCTCACGGCTGAAGATATATATAGTGTTAATCAAGGTTCTCTCAAGGATGCTATTGTCCATTTTGGTGGGTTTTGTACTGGAGAATTAATTTCTGGATCAGGACTGATATTGACAAATCATCATTGTGGGTATAGCAATATACAATCACATTCCACATTAGAAGATAATTATTTAAGAGATGGCTTTTGGGCAGAATCATTTGCAGACGAAAAGGCTAATCCAGGGCTATTTGTGAGATTTATAGATAGGATAGACGACGTGAGTAAAGAAGCTATGATGGGTGTGAATGATGATATGTCTGCAAAAGAACGACAGTCAACGATCGATACTAATTTAGAATTGATAAAGGCTAAGTATAAAATGGATGAGTTTCAGGAATTATTGATTAGACCTTTCTACAACGGAAATCAATATTTTGCCTTTGTGACTACAGTATACAATGATGTGAGATTAGTGGGTACACCTCCTGAGTCTATTGGAAAATTTGGATCTGATACCGATAATTGGGTTTGGCCGCGTCATACAGGTGACTTTGCACTTTTTAGAGTATATGCCAGTCCAGACAATAAACCTGCTAATTATTCTGAAGATAATATCCCTTATACACCAAAGCATTTTCTCCCAGTATCATTAGATGGTGTTGAAGAAGGTGATTTTACTATGGTATTTGGTTTTCCTGGACGTACTAATCAATATTTACCTTCTCCGGCCGTTGAAGAAATCGTAGAAAAATTAAACCCTGCTAAAATTAGCATAAGAGAAAATGCTTTAGCGATCATAGATAAATATATGAGAGCAGATGAAGAAGTGAGGTTAAAGTACGCTTCGAAATTTGCAAGAGTTGCTAACTATTGGAAAAAGTGGATTGGGGAAAGCCAAGGTTTGGAAAAATCTGGAGCCATAGCCAAGAAGAAAAAACTAGAGCAAGACTTTCAAATGAGGACTGATGCTAAGTATAAAAACATTTTACCAGAATTTGAAAAAATGTATGCTGCAAATGTAGATCTCGCTTTCACTAGAGATTACTATGGAGAGGTCACAAGTCGTAATATAGAATTGCTAAGAACAGTAGGAATTACAGATCGATTAGTAAAAGCTTTTGAGTCTGGAGGAGAAGAAGGATATAATGGATTTAAAGCACGATTAACTCCATTTCTCGAAGGTTTCTATAAAGATTATATTTCAAAAATAGATCGTGATGTCTTTGTAGAGTTAGTGGGAATGTACGCCGATAATGTAGATGCTGGATATCAACCTATGACGGTTAAAAATGCTAAAGCAAATAATGAGATAGACGAACTCGCAGATAATATTTATACCAATTCGATTTTTGTGAAAAAAGATCGAGCAATGGAAATTATTAATATGCCTGCAGCAAAAGCTGTAGAGGTCATTAAGATGGATCCTGCGTATCAATTATATAAAGAATGGTCTAATATTTACAATGAAAGAGTAGCCGCTCCGTATAATATCAATAAGACAAAAATCGATTCTCTTCAGCGTATTTATATGAAAGCACAAATGGAAACTTTTACTAAAAAGAGATTTTGGCCAGATGCGAATAGTACGATGCGAATTACTTATGGAACTGTAGATGGATATAACCCAAGAGATGCAGTTAGGTATCAGCCATTTACATACCTCGATGGGGTAGTAGAAAAGTACGTACCGGGTGATTATGAATTTGATGTAAAAGAAAAACTTTTGGAATTGCATGAGAAAAAAGATTACGGACAATACACAGATAAAACTGGAAAAGTGCCAGTCTGCTTTTTAGGAACTAATCACACTACTGGAGGAAATTCTGGAAGTCCAGCAATAGATGCTTACGGTAATTTAATCGGACTCAACTTTGATAGAGTATGGGAAGGAACGATGAGTGATATCAACTATGATGTAGATATCTGTCGTAATATAATGGTAGATGCTAGATTTATACTATTCATCATAGATAAGTATGCTGGAGCTACAAGATTGATTGATGAAATGAAATTAGTTAGACCTAAAGGATAATCTTATTCGATAGATTTTCATTGCTCAAATGACAAATATTAAATGGGTAAATAACATTCTATTAATTTTCATTGCCTTAGTGGCTTTGGAAAGTATTACGTATGCTCAATGTGATACTGAGTACAATAAATCTTTATCACATAAAATTGCGAATTACAATATAGTAGTCAATCTTGATCATGAGGCTAAATTAGCCTCTTGTACGCAAAAATTAAGATGGAAAAATACTTCTCCGGATACATTGAGAGAATTAAGATTCTATATGTACATGAATGCATTCAAAGATCGAAAGTCTACGTATTTGAGTAATAGAAATAGTATGTTCCGACAAAATTTATTGACAAGAAAGGAAGAGGAGTGGGGATATATAAAAATTACGAAAGCTGTAGACATAGAAGGAAATAATTTAGTAGAAAATCAAAAGTATATTCAACCCAATGATGGTAATGCATTCGATCAGTCGATACTTTTAATTCCCTTAGTTAAGCCGATTTTGCCCAATGAGGAAATTGAATTGGATATGGCATTTGATGTCAAGCTACCACGTACGCTAGTAAGATCAGGATATGGTCCAAGAGATTTCTTTTTGTTTGTACATTGGTTTCCACAAGTATGTGTGTACGAACAAAATAAAGAAAGTAAGTGGGGCTGGAATAGCCATCAATTTATGCAAGGGACAGAATTTTTTGCTGACTTTGGAGATTATAATGTCACCATAAATGCCTCAGATCATTTGGTGATTGGAGGATCTGGTTGTAGAATATCAAGTGGAAATATTCCTAGCAAAACAGGAATGCAGCAAGTAAGATTTGAAGCTCATGATTTAATAGATTTTGGATGGGTAGCTTATCCAGAGTACGAAACCTATACTTCTACATATAATGACATTGACATTGAGATATTAATGACACCCGAGCATTGTGCTTTTGCAGATAGATACCTCGAAGCGGTAGAGCATAGTATTGACTATTTAGAAAAGTATGTAGGCCCTTATCCCTATCCAAAAATAACTGTAGTAGATCCACCATCACACACGTATAATAGTGGTTTTATGGAGTATCCCATGATGATTACAGGAGCTACCGTATATGGAATGCCGCGTAATGTTAGGACTGTAGAGTCATTGATTATTCATGAGTTTACCCACATGTATTTTATGGCTACTCTAGCTTCTAATGAAAAGGAAGAAGCATGGATAGATGAAGGTTTTGTAGCTTATTATGAGGATAGAATACTGGATCATTATCACGGAGATCAATCGTCTTATTTTGACATCTTAGGCGTTAGATCCGGCAATGGCCAACAATCTAGAAATGAATACGTCGGCATGGGTAACCCAAGTCTAGGGACTATTGCAAGACCTGGTTGGGAATTCAGAGGAGGATTTAAACCATTGATATATGCTAAGACAGCTACCGCTCTGAAAACTTTAGAGCGATTAGTAGGTCGCGAAGCCATGGATGATATGGTTCAAACATATTTTGAAGCTCATAAATTTACACACCCAAAGGAAGCGGACATTAGAAAAATTTTCAAAGAAGTTTTATTGAGGCGTGGAAATAATTTTGACATGGATAAGTTTTTGGATCAAGTCTTACATACCACCCATTCTATTGATTTTAGAGTAATAGATGTCAACCAAGAATCTTCTACAATATTAGCTGAAAGAATTGGTGATTTTGAAATCGATACGGAAGTGCATATAATTTTTTCTAATGGAAGCGAAGAGAGGGTTACTTGGGATGGTAGTGACAAGAAATTCAACTATACTTTTAAACCTGAGAATAAAGTAGTCTCTGTACATATTGACCCTGAGCAAAAAATATATTTGGATCTCGATCTTAACAATAATAGTCTTACACTAGATCCAAATACAAAGCCATTGTATAAATATGCTGCCAAAATAGGGCATTGGCTACAAGCAGTAAGTCAATGGACAAGTTTTATGATGTGATATGATTAAAAGTATCAAAAACATATCGTCAAGTTCTACTAAGCAATGGAGGAATATTTTATTAATATACTTTATTCAATTAATCTTTGCAGTTTTTCTTGCGATCTTCACCTACCGTAAATTAGAAATAGGTTTAGGGAATTCTTTAGAGTTGGATAGATTGACACAAGGATTTGATAGAACTGTTTTTTCGGATTTCATAAATCAATTTCCAGAAATAGTCGAGGCGATTCAAAATCGATTCTCTTGGTTGATTTTAGTATTTTTAATTGTAAGTATTTTTCTCCATGCCGGTCTTCTTGGAAATATAAAAAAACAGAAATATGCGATATCTGATTTTCTGAAAAGTGGTATAAAATATTTTCTAAAATTTATGGGAGTCGCGATTGTAGCGATTATAAAAACGATTGCCATTTTGGCTTTAATATGGATTCCATTTACCAAGTGGATAGGTGATCCATTACAGACTTTTCACTCAGATAAGACATTTATTTTAACTGCGATAGCATTAGTTACCCTTAGTGTACTATTGGTAATTATAATATGGATTTGGAGTGTTTTGACTAGATACGAAATCATCGAAGAAATTGGATTCATAGAATCAGCAAAATCGGCTTGGAAAGACATACGAAAGTCATTCATCAAATATTTTACAGTAGGAATTTTTATCTTTTTGTTGCATATTCTTCTTACGTGGTTGTATACATTGGTAGTAGATGATTGGGGAGCAGCGTCTTGGTTTTGTGTATTAGGTTTGATTCTTATACAACAAATTTTTTCTGTATTGAGGATATGGCTTAGAGCTTTTGCTTATGCATCGCTGAGCAATAAGATTTAGCACTATTTTCTTCTTGATGCTTTATATGACAATTGGTTTCTTTTAGAATTAGTATTTTCCAGTCATACTTAAAAAATATTCAGTTAGATGAAGATAAGAATAACACAGGTCATCCTTTTCAGTATGTTGTCTTTACAGCTAATGTCTCAGATTTCTTTTAGTAATAGAAATGACAGACTCTCTGTAACTGACTTTCATAGTGGTGTAGCGATTGGAATAGCTGATATGAATGGAGATAATAAAGATGATATCATACGTATGAATCAAGGGTATGATCTATTCATAGAATATCAAAATGGATCTAATGAACCGTTTACGACGAAGTACTTAGGTGATATGGGAGGAAGTAGTAGATGGAGTATGTGCATCGCAGATGTGGACAATAATGGATATAATGAAGTTTTAGTCTCAGGTAATTACGATGATATTAGATTATCTATGGCTAATAATTTGGGTAATGATTATTCATTATCTATGTTGTCTAATGGATCATCTATTTTTGTTCAAGGATCGAATTTCGCAGATATAAATAACGATGGCTTGGTAGATATTTTTGCTTGTCACGATGATGGAGAAAGTAAAATTTGGCAAAATAATGGTGCTGGAAATTTTACAGTAAATGATGCATGGATAGATATGTCCGTAAATGGAAGTTCCGGAGAAGAGGCTTCAGGTAATTATGGAAGTATTTGGTCAGATATAGATTCTGATGGAGATGTAGATTTGTATATCGCCAAATGTCGATTAGGAACCACTGAATTGACCGATACAAGAAGGTTAAATACATTATGGATCAATGATGGCAATGGAAACTTTACTGAAGAAGGTGAATCACGTGGATTACGTATTGGATTCCAATCTTGGACTTCAGATTTTCAAGATGTCAATAATGATGGTCATTTAGATTGTTTTTTGACTAATCACGATTTTGATAGTCAGCTTTTCATTAATGATGGTAATGGATATTTTGTCGAAGCGGAGAATACAGGCTTAGATGGAATCTCATTTCCGATTCAAGGAGTAATGAGAGATTTTGATAATGATGGTTGGGTTGATATTTTGACTGCCGGAAACAAAGGCCAACTTTTTTTAAATAATGGAGATCTAACTTTCACGGAGGTAGATGGACTTTTTGATTCTAATGCCATGGAGTCATATGCATTGGGTGATCTTAATGCGGATGGCTTTGTAGATGTATATGGTGGTTATGCTAGTATTTACACTAATCCTAGTATTATAGATGATGTAGTATGGATCAATGATGGTAATGCAAATAATCATCTTTCTGTTTCATTAGTGGGAGTAGAAAGTAACAAGAATGCCTTGGGAGCTAAAATTAGTATTTATGGAGAATGGGGTCAGCAGATTAGAGAAGTGAGATCTGGAGAAAGTTATGGAATATCAAATTCGCACAAACAATATTTTGGGCTCGGAACCTCTACATCAATTGATTCTATGATAATTCTTTGGCCATCTGGAATAGCTCAGACAGAGTATGATATTCCGATCAATGCCTCATTGATCATCGAAGAGGGATCGTGTTTGGCTATGGCTCCTATATTAAGTGAAACAGGATCTGTAACATTATGTGAGGGAGAAGTACTATCACTTTCTGCTACAGAAACATTTGATAATTATCTATGGTCTAATGGTGAAACTGGACAATCTATTGAGATTACAGAAGATGGTGTCTACAGCTTGCGAGTATCTGATGAGAATGGATGCATTGGCTTTTCACAGGGTATAAGTGTTTTGGTAAATCCACAACTGACGCCAAATATTTCTGCAACTGGCACTACAAATATTTGTAATGGTGAATCAGTAGTATTGACATCTACAAGTGAATTAGGTGCGGTAAGTTATAATTGGTCTAATGGAGATACTGGATTGAGTACAACTGTTACTGAAGGAGGAATTTATACCATGACTGTTGAAGGACTATGTGATAATTATATTTCTAATCAGATTGAGGTGATAGTATCAGATACACCTGAAGCTCCTATAGCAGATGCTACTCAAGAAATTTTAATAGGAACATCTGGAACACTAATGGCCATAGGTGATAATCTTGCTTGGTTTGAAACAGAAACATCTGATGTTCCACTGGCTTTTGGTCCAGAGTTTATAACGCCTATTATTACAGGCGATACGTACTATTATGTAGAAGATAGAGCAGGAGTAGCAGGCGAAAAAGAAGCTGTAGGAATGCTGGAACATAGTGGATCTCCATATTCATCTGTTCCAGGGATAAGCAGATCTATCACCTTTGATGCTTTTCAGGAATTTACACTTGATTCTGTTACGGTATATACCGATATGGCGGCCGAAAGAAGAGTCATCATTTTTGATCAGGACGATGAAGTACTTGCTTCAGTTATGGTAGATATTCCAGAAGGTAAAAATCAAGTATATCTAGGATTAAGAATACCGGAGGGAGAAAATTTAAGGATTGGGACCGATGAGACTATAAATTTTGAAAATTTAGGAGCTGGCGATCCTAGACTACAAAGGAGTAGTGAAGGTGTAGCCTATCCTTATGAAATAAATAATGTAGTATCTCTAACCAATTCACCATTTGGTCCTCAATATTATTACTACTTCTACGATTGGAAGATTAGAACTGCGGATGAATTTTGCATTAGCCCTCGTACGGAGGTATTTGTGGATGCATTAGTGGTCTCTACTAATGAAATAGATAATACGGCTTCGATTCAGGTATATCCTGTACCGTCTTCTGGCGAATTGCATATTGATCTTCAATTAGATACAAAATTTAAAACGGATTTATCGATAATTGATATTACAGGTAAGCAAGTTTATGCTAAGAAGATTCTAGATGTGACCAATACTTTGGATGTTTCAGATCTTATAAGTGGCCTTTATACGATAAAGCTTGTTCATAATAATGAGGTTTATGTAGGTAAATTGATTATTCAATAAGCAAAGCATACTTATTTAAGAAATGATAGCTCAAGTTTACTCATGGCTATTATTAGTTGAAATCGTTATTCTTTTTGATTAATTCTAATGATTCGCAGCGTTTCGTAATTTAGTAAGGTATATAGGGTAATTAATGAAGCCAAGATTGGTTTTAATTATAAAATTCTATTTACCCTAGAAGTTATGAAGCGTTTAAATACATTGATGTTTTTCTTATTAATCGTCCTATTGGCATCCGCATGCCGTAAGGACGAGATTACCAATGATGAGGACATTATAATTATTAATACAAATGAAGATGGAGAAGTTGGATTGCAAGGTCATGTAACGGATGTCAGTAAAAGATCCTTAGCCGGCGCTCAAGTTACGGTTGGAGATCAAACTGTATTTACAGACGACTATGGCTTCTTTGTGATGGATGATGCGGATGTGTTAAATGGAAATGTCACTTTGACAATTAGGAAAGAGGATTATATCACTCAGTTTAAAAAGATTCTCGTCTCTGATGCACAAGAATTTTCTTTTGTTAGATCAAGTTTAATTTCCGAAGAAGGTCATAGTTCATTTTTTGAAGCTTCTCAGGGAGGGTCACTCTTTGGGAATGCAGAACACTCAGTTACTTTTGAACCCAATTCTATAATGACAGAAGCGGGTGAAAATTATGATTCAACAGTATTGTTTACTTCTTATTATGTAGATCCTTCGAGAGCTGATTTGGGAGAAGTAATGTCTGGAGATCTTTCAGCAATTAACTCCCAAGGCGAGGAAGTGCAATTAATTTCTTTTGGAATGTTATACGGTGAATTATTTGCACCCAATGGAACACCATTACAAATAAAAGAAGGACATACAGCCACTATAGAGATTCCAATTCCAAGCAATGCAATAAATCAGGCACCAGAACAAATTCCGCTTTGGTCATTAAATGAAGAAACAGCAACTTGGATAGAAGATGGTGTAGCTGTTAAACAAGGAAATAGATATGTAGGAAAAGTGAGTCATTTTTCTTTTTGGAATTGTGATGCTCCATATCCTATTGTACGAGCAAATGGATGCATTACCAATCAGGATGGTGTGCCCTTGAGCAATACAACCATTTTTGTAACGGTTCCTGAGTTGGGAGTGACTAGATACTGCACCACTGATCGTGAAGGATGTTTTTATGGTAAATTTCCTCTTGGTGAAGATATGCTGATTGGTGTCTACAATGATTGCGGCGAAGATACGTTTATACCATTCGGACCATTCACATCGGATACTGAAATAGGTACATTAGTTTTTGATATTTCCCAATTTGCAGTATTGATTGATGGTAAGTTAGAAAACTGTTCTTTCCAACCTGTTTTTCCGGGCATAGTGGAAGTCGTGAAAGATGATAATCAAGTGATATTAATTCCAACTAATGAAGCAGGAATTTTTTCACATTCTCATTTTACTTGTGGTGGAGAAAAAATTAATGTAAGAGGAATAGATCCTTTAGCATTAGTTGAAAGTGAAACTTCGCAATACGAGCTTATAGATTTTGTAAATGTAGGAACATTAAGCGCTTGCGGACAAGAAATACCTGAGTTCGTTAAGTTTACTTTTGATGGTTCGTTGAATTTATTTACTAATATAATGGCCAATCGAGTTGGGAATAGATTATTATTGAATGGTTCTAATTTGGATTATAGTTTTAATTTAGAAATAGAAGAAACTGATATAGCTACTCCACTGAAATCACTTCTTGTATTAAATGCTGATGGTTCACCTTTCTTGTTGTGGGAAGAAGATAGTAATGGTACGATTAATTTTAATTTCATTGAGGCAGGAGGTCTTGGAGAAGAAGTTAGTGGATCATTTAACGGAGAGCATCTAGGAGTGGAATTACTTTGTGAATATAAGTTGGATATCGATAATGAATTGACAGCAATTTCAGGTAGGGTATGGAATGATGAAAATCAAAATGGTATTAGAGAATCTGGAGAATTACCGATGGAAGGTGTAAGGATAGATATTGATGAACCTTCTACCAATATCAATACGCAGACTATTACTGATGCGAATGGAATGTATACATTATATGGAACGCATTTAAATGCAAACCAACTTACAATTACATTACCCGACGATTATTATTTGACAGATGTAGGTCAAGGAACTAACTTCTCGGTTGATAGTGATTTTGATCAAGATTCTGGAATAGCATCAGTAGCAATTTCGGGTCCTGGCTTAGAGGTACAAAATATAGATGCAGGTATACATATAGCAGGATCTACGTATTGCGATATTACCACTGTATCAGATCCATGTGATACAGGAGATGGCGATATTTGTCAAGAAGTGAGTTCAGCTATTAGTGGACTTAATTTTAGCAATGTTATTTTAGAAAGCGGCGGAATGGTAATTTTTGAAACTGGACCTGCAACTAGTACGGTGCAACTTTGTGGCTTGAGTTATGGAACTTATCGAATTATTGCAATCATGGAAAATGGAGTCGAATGCGTTCATAATATTACGCTTAGTGGACAACCCATAGATGAAATGTTATTTCAACTTTCGTTTTTATCATGTGATCCACTTGAGGCAATCGTAACTGCGATTCCAGAAAAATTAGAGTCTTCGGAATTAGATTATGAGTGGAGTAATGGGATCGTGGATCAAACAACTATGATGACCGAAGGTGAAACATTAAGCCTTACTTCAACTAATGTTTTTGGATGTGATTATACCTACGATTATACTTTAGAGAAGCGTAATTTACTCATAAGTGGTGTGGCCTGGATTGAAGTAGATGGAGGAATAGAAAATGTAAGAGATAGTAATGATACTGGAAGATTTGGAAGTTTATGGTTCAGCTTGCATAGCGTCGATGGAACAAAAATTGATGAGTTCAAAACTGGTAATTCTGGAATTTATCAATTCTATCTGGATGTGCCACCTGGAGAGTATTATATAATGGTGGGAGATTTTAGTTCTTTATATGAATTAGTGACACCATTCCAAGGAACAGATGATACAAGAGATTCCGATTTCGATCAATCCTCCAAAAGAAGTAATGTATTTACAGTCACTGGAGATGATTGTCAGTCTATACAAAACTTAGATGTAGGTATTACGCTTATTTAATCAAAAATATAAAAAGGAGAATTACTATAACAACTTGAATAAAACTATCGATATATCAACCATTGAAAGCTGTAAAGCCGGAAAAGCTTCTGCTCAAAAGCAGTTGTTTGACGCCTATAGTAAGCATGTATTTGCTACGGCTATGCGATATGTTGCAGATACGAATACGGCAAAAGATATAGTGCAAGATACTTTTATTAGAGTGTTTAAATACATTAATTCATTTGACGGAGAGGCATGCGCTTTCAAAAGTTGGATATCTAGGATATGTATCAATGAATCACTTAAAACAATAAAGAAAAATCGTAGATTTTATAGTATAGAGCCAGGAAAAGAAATGGGATCTTATACTCACAAAAAAGAATTGGAATTACAAGCGGACTATATTTATAAAGAAATTGTAAAGCTTCCTTCAAGATATAGAACCGTGTTTAACTTGTACGAAATAGAAGGGTATTCTCATCGAGAAATAGCAGAGACTATGGGAATAAAAGAGGCTTCTTCAAGGTCCTGTTTGACAAGAGCAAAACAAATGTTGAAAGAAAGTATTTCAGTTTTTCAAAAACAGCAAAAATGGATTTAGAAAATCTTAAAGATCATATAAAGAATGTTGAATTAGACTTCGATCAGAACGAAGTTTGGTCGAATATTCAACGTGAACAAAAGAAAGGAAAAAAGAAATTTTTCTTTTGGTGGTCATCATTATTGATGGGCATCTTAATTGTAGTTGCTTTGTTCTATATTTTGGATTCTACTTCACAAAAAGATATAGAGGTAAAACAAAATACGGAATCTATCCAAGATCAAAATCAAGAAAATTTCATTTTGAATGAAAGCTTACCAAATGAAAAAATAATTGAAGAAAAGATAGTTGAAAACTACGAATCCAGAATACATGATCATAACAAGTCAACCGTTAGTGCAAGTGAGGTATTAATCGAATCAAATAGTAATACTACATCTCGCCCAATAGAAAGTACTGAGGTAAATAGAATTGCGCAATACGAAAACAATAATAGTATAATTACAACACCAAATCATATAGATAAATCATTAAACAAGAGTGCTGCGGATCATGTAGAAAATAAGAATTCATTGAGTTCAGATCATAATAATCTTTTAAGTAATTATACTAGAGTGGATGCCCAAAATAATTCTTCCAATGGTACTCTTTCTAAGTTGTTGAGTATAGATAATGTTCCTGGTATAGATATTTCAAAACTGGATTTTACAAGCCGAATGATTCCGACTTTAGATCAAGAGAATAATGATTGGTTGATAACGGATGAAGTGGAATACCATGTAAGGAAAAAATTCGAGGTATGCGCTTTAGCTCAATATGGTTTATTGCAAAGATCTTTAAAATCCAATAATAGAGAGTTGTATTCAACCGTACAAAGAGAAGAAAGTGAAGAAGTGTTAGATCATAGTATTTTGGGTATGCAAGTTAATATTCCGATTACTAATAGATATTTTATGACTACAGGATTAGAACTTAATCGATTGAGTACTAAGCTAGAATTTTCTGATGCTTCTGTTAGACCATTAACATTAGATGATTTGCCAAATGGAGTACAAAATGTGTCAGGATTTGTAGTAATGAATTCTAATAACAAATATTATAATCATGTGGATCTTGTAAATGTGCCTTTATTATTTGGTGCAAGGTGGAATCAAACGAAATGGACCGAGTCATTTTCAATAGGTACAACGATCAATTTATATTCTAGTAGTAGGCAGTTGATGTTGGATGAATGGAATCTGTTAGTAGACAATTCTGAACAAGTAAAATCTAAATTCAACAATAGTTATTTACTAAGTGCGAGTTTAGCGTATAAACTCTGGTCTAAATTCGAATGGAGTATGCAGGCTTCCTTTAGATACACTCCAAATATTATGGACAATCAATCTAGATATTCTCAATCTTACAGATCGTACTTATTAGGAACAGGAATCGCTTACAAGTTTTAAAGATATTGATAATATAAAGTTCTAATTTGCAGATCGTTTTATAAAATGATCGATGCATGGAGAATGAGCTAATTCCACTTACAGTAATAGGTATGATGTCTGGCAGTTCGCTAGATGGAATGGATATATGTGTTTGCAAGTTCATACCACACCAAGACGGTAGCATTTCTCATGAGATTATAGCCGCTGATACTATCGAGTACGAGGCGGAATGGATCGATCATCTCAATAATGCTTTACACTTTAGCGTTTCGGATTATTTTTCGTTTGTAGCGGACTATTCCTATTATATAGGCATCATGGCCAAAGATTTCATCGATGTATATGATGTTGATGTAGATTTGATTTCTTCACATGGACACACTTTGGATCATCGCCCTCAAGATGGTATAAGTATTCAGATAGGTGATCCAGGTGTTATTGCAGCATTGACCCATATCGATACTGTGGCTGATTTTAGAGTGCAAGATGTTACTCTAGGCGGTCAAGGGGCGCCTATAATTCCCATAGCAGAAAAAGTGCTTTGGCCTGAGATCAAGTCATTTATAAATCTCGGAGGTATAGCCAATATTAGTATTCATTCAGATGAAAGCATCATAGCTTGGGATACGATTCCATGTAACCAAGTACTTAATGATCAAGCGATGATTTTGGGAGCTGAGTATGATGAAAATGGGGATTGGGCTAAAGAGGGAACCTACCACGATGGATTGGCTGATGCATGGGATCAATTGGAATATTTTGGCTTAGATTTTCCTAAGTCTTTAGATAATAATTGGATTAAAGAGGTGTATTTACCTATCATTTCTGATCTAAGAGTTGCGCCTAAAGATGCGCTCCATACGGCTTGCCATCATATTGCTATTCAAATTAAAAAAGACCTACAAAGAAATGCCCAACGCTTACCAAATAAGATAATGTTGACGGGTGGAGGAGCGCACAATAAATATTTAGTGCATTGTATCGAAAAGCAATTATTATCTATAGGAATCGAAATCATTATACCTAGTGAAGTTGTTGTCAATTACAAAGAAGCGGTAATGACAGCTCTATTGGGATATTTGCATGCTATGGATATTCCTAGTACAATACCAAGTGTAACCGGTGCGGATAGACCTACCATAGCAGGAAAATACTGTAAGGGATGATAGACAAACAAAGCAAAATATTAATTACTGGCGCTACAGGCCTGATTGGATCGCATATCCTCAGAAGACTCTGGAGCGAAGGATATAGAAATTTGGTCGCGATCAGAAGAGCATCTTCGAAGATGGATTTGTTGCCAGATGTAGCCCATGAAATCCAATGGATAGAAGCTGATGTGACCGATATCATTTCTTTAGAGGCTTGCTTCGAAAAAGTGGACGTAGTAATTCATGCCGCTGCTGTTGTGAGTTATGATCCTAAGAAAAAAGATCTCATGAATGAGATTAATGTAGGAGGGACGGCTAATATGATTAATCTTGCTTTAGATTTTGGCGTAAAGAGATTCGTACATATAAGTTCGGTAGCGGCATTGGGCAAATCCGAAAATACTAATGTCAGAAGTGAAAAAACAGAATGGAATCATAGTGTAGAATCCACTGATTACGCTTTGAGCAAATATAAGTCTGAGAAGGAGGCTTGGCGAGGATATGCTGAAGGCCTTAATCTGATTATTCTTAACCCTTCATTTGTCATAGGTGCATCTCAATGGACAGAATCCTCATCACGAATTTGGGGACAGATGGCGAAGGGTATTCCATATTATCCTATGGGGACTAATGGTTATGTAGATGTTAGAGATGTATCGAAAGCTGCTGTATTGGCTATGGAGTCAGAAATCGATGGAGAACGTTTTGTGCTATCAGCGGAGACGATTCCATATCAAACTGCCTTTACTTGGATTGCGAATGCTATAAATGCTAAAGTGCCTTCAAAGGCATTGACTCCCATGGTGAGAAACTTGGCTTGGAGATTAGAATGGTTGAGGTCTAAAATTACTGGATCTTCTCAATTGCTTACTGCCGCATCAGCCGAAAGTACAGCACAAGAAACCCACTATGATAATACTAAGTCAAAAGAGGTGCTTGGGATACATTATCGCCCTTTGAAAGAGTCAATAGAAGATGTAGCCCAAATATACCTTAAGTCGCAATCTGAAGGGAAAGACTATGGCGTAATGAGTATCGACTAATATCTATTTGAATTCAACTTTTTTAAGGTCTTTTGCAGTATTACTTCTTTGCCCTCTTGTATATGTCTTTGTCTCTTAGACAGTGTATTAGATATGGCATATTTCATCGACACGAAATTCCTGTACGAATATCCTTAATTTTCCAATCCATCATTAGGAGAATAAGTGGAAAAATGATAACTTATTAGTTAATTAAACTGAGATTATGTAGCTGAGCAGAATTATAGTATTCGCAAAGGTGATATTATAAAATGTGTGTGGGTTTATCGTCAATCGTGATTCTTAACCAAAACTATATATCATGAGTGTAGAAACTAAAAACATTAGGAATGTTGTCCTGTTGGGCCATTCCGGCAGTGGGAAGACATCTTTTGCCGAAACTATGTTATTCGAATCTGGAGCCATAGATAGGCGTGGAGATATTGATTCCAAATCTACTACATCGGATTTTACACATATAGAAAGAGAGCGAGGGAATTCAATTTTTAGTACACTCATGCATGCCAAATGGAAGGACTCGAAGATTAATATAATCGATACTCCAGGCTCAGATGACTTTATAGGCGAAGTGGTTTCATCTCTTAAAGTAGCAGATACTGCTGCCATAACGGTTAATGCTGTCAATGGAGTAGAAGTAGGTACAGAGATCATCGGCGAATACATAAATAAGTTTAACACCCCTGCGATGTTTGTCGTAAATCATATAGATAATGATAAGGCGGATTATGATAGATCAGTCACCCAAATACAAGAAAGATTTGGTCCGAGTGCATTACCGGTTCAGTACCCATTAAATCCGGGAAGTGATTTTAATACCATAGTAGATGCACTTCGAATGACTACTTATGTATTTGATCAAGAAGGAGGAAAACCAAGAAAAGAGGCCATACCAGAATCCGAATTGAATAGAGCGCAAGAAATGCACAATGCTTTAGTAGAGGCAGCGGCGGAAAATGACGAATCCCTAATGGAAAAGTTTTTTGATGCTGGATCGCTCAACGAACAAGAATTGGCCGAAGGATTGACTATCGCTCTAGCCAAGCAGCAAGTATTTCCAATTTTTTGCTGTTCGGCTACCAGAAATATGGGTAGCGGTAGGATCATGGGTTTTATTAATGATATCGCTCCTTCACCTGCAGATACAGCTGCTCAGCCGCTCATCGATGGCGGTACTTTAGCTCCTGATGTTAATGCTCCTTCTTCCATATTTATTTACAAAACGATGTCGGAACCGCAAGTGGGAACCGTCTCCTATTTTAAAGTCAATAGTGGTGTAGTTAGACCAGGTGAAGAACTATACAATCAAGCGAATAATACGCACGAAAGATTAAGTCAATTATATGTAGCTGAAGGAAAGAATAGGAAGGCCGTGCAAGAGTTAAAAGCAGGAGATATTGGAGTGACCCTCAAATTGAAAAATGCACATACTAATAACACGCTTAATGCAAAAGGAAATACCAATGCTATTATGCCAATTGCATTTCCGTCTTCAAGATTTAGAACTGCCGTATCACCACCTAGTAAAGTGGAAATGGAAAAACTAATGAAAGCATTACATCAAATCGAAGAAGAAGATCCGACTCTAAAAATTGAACAATCTAAGCAACTCAAACAAACAATCCTTCATGGTCAAGGACAATTACATTTGGATATAATCAAGTATAGAATAGAGAAAGTGAATGGAATAGAGATGCAATTTGAACAACCTAAAATTCCGTATAAAGAAACGATCACTAGATCTGCTAACGAATCTTACCGTCACAAAAAACAAAGTGGTGGTTCTGGTCAATTTGGAGAGGTACATATGCGTATAGAGCCATATCATGAAGGTATGCCTGATCCTTCCGGTCTTACAGTCCGAAAAACTGAGATCGTAGATTTACCTTGGGGAGGGAAGTTAGCCTTTTATTGGTGTATCGTAGGAGGAAGTATAGATTCTAAGTATAGCAATGCCATCAAAAAAGGAATTCTACAAAAAATGGAAGAAGGTCCGCTTACAGGTTCTTATTGTCAAAATATGAGGGTATCAGTATATGATGGTAAGATGCATGCCGTAGACAGTAATGATATGGCATTTCAAATTGCAGCAGCACAATGCTTTAAGCATGCTTTCAAGGATACATCACCACAAATCTTAGAACCAATTTACAATTTGGAAGTCACATGCTCAGATAGTAACATGGGAGATATTATGGGAGATTTACAAACGCGTAGAGCTATGATTCAGGGAATGGATAGCGATGGACATTATCAAAAAATAAGAGCAAAAGTACCACTGGCAGAATTATATAAATATTCAGCTACATTGAGGTCTATCTCTCAAGGCAAAGCAAAATTTACTAGAGAGTTTTCTGAGTATTCGCCTGTACCGATGGACATACAAAAGAAGTTGACGAGTTTACATGCTGCCAAAGAAGATTAAAGTAGTATCCACGAATTTTTAGCTAAAAAAGAGCAATAATTACTTTTGGCTTTGTGTATTGAAATCATTTTATTTTAAGACGGATTCCCTGAAAAGGACTGTGAATGATAGCTATACAAAATAATCTAAAAATTCGTGGATAATTTTACAGAATAAGGCTTGTTTAAGCGAGTTTAATGATGTCGAATTCATTTTTAAATTCTGTAGCAATAGCGTCTACATTTTCTGCAAAGCCCATTATAAATCCTCCACCACCAGCTCCGCAATGCTTGAGCGAAATGTCAGATCTATTTAATGTAGATTGCCATAGACTTTTATAATTCTCGAGAATTGCAAAATCGAGATATTCATATTGCCAGTGACTAATTTTTGCAATTAACTTAGATAATGATTGGTAGTCCTTATTTAGTTGGGCGTGAATGGCTTTTCGATTTAGTGAATTATAATTATCAATTTCTCTTCGATATTTTGAATGATTTGCTCTCTCAATATATTGATCTACTAAAGGACTAGTTTTTCTTTTGGTTTGCGTATCTATTAAAAAATAATGACTCAGATCGATGCTTTTATCCAAGACATTTATCCCATCTTTATCGATATGTATCGAAGTATTGAGATAGATTACTAATGGATCAATACCAGAACTGACACCATGAAAACAAGATTCTACGTCGATGAGATTTTGTTTTAATTCATCAAGATTATTTGTTTTTTCGAAAGCAAACTCATCATATATTGCGGCAGTAATAGCACCACTACTTCCTAATCCATATCCTGATGGAATATTGCTTGAGAGATATACGCCATTATCAATAGCTTCTTTTAATTGCTTAAGATTAATATTGTTATTGTTGTTAGCAATTAGATAGTCGTATATTTTGAGGAGTTCTTTTTGAATATCTATGGATGGTTTATCCTTGATCCATTGAGCGGAAAATTTACTAATCGGAACCGCCAAAATCTCACCTCCTTGTATCACACCATATTCTCCTAAGAGGATAATTTTTGATGAATACTGTTTGAGATTGTTAAGGTTTTGCTTGCTCATTTGAGAAGGTACGAATAGGCTTTTTTAATACTTGAAGGTTTCATCCCTAAGTGATACATCGAGAATGCAACAAGATTACTAAGATTCACACGGAGATAAGAGTTCTTTTCATACTTTCTCGCAGAGACCGTAACATCATTTGGCACTATCTTATACGACAGTCCCATTTTATTTGCAGTATGAAAAAGTCTAAAATCCTCCATAATACAATAAGCAGGGTCAAATTTCCCAATTTTATTAAATGTACTAGGCTCCATAAAAATGGATTGATCGCCGCCACCTACAAAGAGACCTTTTCTTTTAGTAAACTTAGCGTTCATTTTTAGTAGTGGATGATCAGAATCAAATTTATAACTGAAAATACCGAAATCGTAATCTTCTGCAAGAGTAGATCTTATATCTTCTTCAAAACTAATAGGTGGATAAGTATCTGCATGTAGAAAATACAAAATATCCCCTTTTGCTTGTTGAGCACCAAAATTCATTTGCTCGGCTCTACTACAAAATTTGGAGACTATCCTTCGCACATTATTTTTCTCGCAAATGACATCGGTTTGATCGGTAGATTTAATCGTATCGGCAATTATAATTTCGGTATTTTTACCACTGTATGATATCAGGTAAGGCAGTAGCTTACGTAGATTATGTTCTTCGTTATAAGATGGAATTATAATACTTAGCAGCTTTTCGGACATATAATTGTGAACAATATAATAAGGATGCTATTTGTTTGTTGGTACATATTACGATTGTACAGCGCGAAACTAAATAATTTAAGCAGCTATGAGACTATATTCTTTGACTATTTTGATGCTTTGTATATTTCAAAGTATAGCGGCGCAAAGCAACTTTAATACCGTTTCGGAGCAGCTTTTGAATGCCGTTATGAATAACGAACCCACGCAGGAATATCAAGATATAATAGCCAATGCGACTATTGAAGAAATGCAATCGGGTTTAGATTCGGATACTAAGAAAATTGCTTTCTGGGTCAATGTATATAATGCTTACATACAGATTATACTAAGGCCAAATCCTGAGATGTACGAGGATAAAAGAGGCTTTTTTAAAATCAAACAGATACCTATTGCTGGTATGAAGCTTGCATTTGCAGATATAGAACATGGTATAATTCGCAGTAGTCAAAATGAGTATTTCCTAGGATATATACCTAAGTTATTTCCACCAGATTATGAAAAGCAATTAAGGGTAGATAAGGTAGATTTTCGTATTCATTTTGCTCTAAATTGTGGAGCGAAAGATTGCCCTCCAGTAGCAGTCTACACGGATGCTAATCTTGATTATGAATTGGATTATATGAGTAAAAGATACCTGCAATCGTATTCTGAAGTCGATAAAAGTGCTAAAGAGGTAAGAACTGCCCAATTATTTGCTTGGTTTAGAGGCGATTTTGGAGGATCAGATGGTATTAGAGAAATATTGGTCCGATATGAAGTAATTCCTGAATCTCCTCGATATCGACTCAATCAGAAGAAATATGATTGGACATTACTATTAGATAATTTCGTTGAAATTCCCGTTTTGAACTAGATGTATTGAATCTGCTTTACATCATTTATTCCGTTTAAATACAGATAATACCGCAGAATGCGCACAATAAGTTACATATTAGTATAATTTGTAATATGATATTCCTATATTTGCTCTGTAGACCTTCTCGAAAGTAATAGAACCCTTTTGGAGAATTCGACTTTTGATAGATCATAATGTTATGACTATCATGATTCGAAGTTGAATTTGAAGTATTGTACTTCAATTCAAAATTCTAATAAGACTGTTCTATCTCGCCCAATTGGAAAAGGTAAAATTTTGATCCCATTCTGAGGTTCAAAAAGAGTATATCACGGTAAAATTTAGAAGCTTATTACAACCTTACGCATTGTAAGTAATCCTCCAAAGCAACTTTTAAAAATTACGGAATACAAAGTTTTGTCTACGTCTAAACTGAAGCGTAGCAAGATTTTATGTTGAGATTTTTCTCACATTTTTTATAAAACACCTTTTATGTTCTATAGTAAGATTACTAACAAAATCTCTTTATTGTTAGTCTTGAGTCTGGGCTTAGTAAGTTCTATGATTGCTCAAACAGAAATCCTGTACACTACTTTTGATGGCGACCCTTTACCACTTGAGGCAGTTAATACATGTCAAGATAGCGTATTTATTAATCAGGTAAGAGTGGAAATTACTTCTGACGATGTGAATCAGCTTACAGTAAGTATCGATCTTCCTGAAGGAATTACATATGTACCTGGAAGTGTAAATATAGTCGCGGATAGTGGTCCTTCTTCTCCAATATCTGTAGTGGATCAAGGTGTAGTTAATGGTATGCAATCATTTGATATTATGCCAGAAGATTTAGCAGTTGGCGATTTCTTCATTTTGGAGTGGGGTAGACAAGCCAATTGCGAAGCAATAGCTGGACAGCAAGCCGGAGATTTTTTCAAAGATGGTGTAATATTGAATTGGGAAAATATGGGGACTAATTCCGATCTGGATGAATCCGTAAGATCATATGATTTATTAGTAGGATCGCTTAGTTTAGTAGGTGAAGGCCAAATTGTCACTAGTCTCGGTTCTACAGTAATGAGGGAACTTACCATTACAAATGGTGGGCAAGGAGAATTAGATGAATTTACCTTTTATATTATCGACGGAGTGGGTATATCGACTTTGCAATTAGAAACATTAGAAGGTACTATTATACCTACTTCAAGTACGAACGGAGATACTTTATTCTATACGATTTCAACTACCGAAATAAATGAGTATGGCGACTTTGATAATCATTTGGAGAATGGTGAACAAGTTGTAGTCAAAAGAACATATACAGTTACAGAATGTGATAACTATTCTGGGTATGGTGCTTATTGGGGATGTAATGGTTCTATTTGTCAGCAGACGACTACATTGGAACAAGCTACGGTAATCGATAATTTAGTGCCAAACGTTGATGTGACACAAATTAATTTGGAT
>CALBEE010000074.1 GCA_937927575.1 uncultured Saprospiraceae bacterium
AAATGAAATGGTTTGAAGACTCAAGTCAATATTGGTGGATTATATCTTCGAAAAAAAAACATGAATTTTGTGGTGCTGCTGGATTAAATGACATCTGCAACAAAAGTAAAAAGGCAGAAATAGGACTTTGGTTATTACCAAATTTCTGGGGCAAAGGGATTATGAAAGAAGTATTACCTGCAATTTGCACTTTTGCTTTCGACTCACTCAACTTACATAGAATTGAAGGATTTGTAGAATCCAAAAACAAAAAATGTAAGTCGGCAATGGCTAAGTTAAACTTTGCATATGAAGGCACTATGAAAGAATGTGAAATAAAGAATGGAGAATTCATTAGTGTAGATATCTACGCATTATTAAACCAAAGCAAATAATTATGAAAGACTATATAGATGGTTTTGCTTTTCCCATATTAGAAAGTCAATTAAATCTATACAAAGAGATTGTACAAGATGTCGCACTAATATGGAAATCATATGGGGCGATCTCATATAAAGAATATGTAAGTAACGAATTAAGTATAGAAGGTACACTTTCTTTTAAAGATCTACTTGAAGCCAATGAAAATGAATGCATCATATTTGGATGGTTAGTATTTGAATCAAAAAAAGTTAGAGATCTAGCACATGAAGCTGTGGCAAAAGACCCCAAAATGCATCAAATTGTGGCCCCTTTATTTGACGAAAACCATCCGATATTTAAACCAGAAAGAATGGCCTTTGGAGGTTTTTCAGGATTTATATAGCATCTAATTTATTATACCGAAGAATTATATCATAATACTTTGGACTAAAAAAGTCTGCTAACCGAATATCTAATGGTTGTAGAGCTCCCAAAATATTCAATTCTAGTTTTCACTTTATATTCTTCAAGACCAACAAAAATTTAAACTTCAGAATTACAGTGATTCTCATATATTAGCAAATAAAGATTGGATATGAACAAACCTAAATGCATATTAATTACTGGCCTAGTATTTATTTATTGTTGTCATATTATGGGACAGTTAACACCAGAATTATTCAATCAAAAATTAGAGCTCAAAAAAAACAACTATCATTGGAATGAAAAAACAACTACTATTACTGAGATAGGACAAAAAAAGAAAATCAACTATACTGTTTCAAAGGCTACCATAAATAAGAATAAGGTCCGAGAAATCACATATTACGATCAGGCAGGAAATATTAAATCTGTAGACTCCATATACTATAAAACACAAAATTTAGAAATTTACAAGAGTGAAGATCGCAACATAGAAGAAACCCACTACAACGAAAACAATCATAAAACATATATAAAATGGACTTATCCTAATGGAGCGATTGACGAAAAATTTTATAATTATAAGGATGAGAAGCTTGTAGAAATCATTGAAAAGGATCCATTTGACACCTACAGAGAAACACTTAATTACTATGACGGAAAATTAGATGAAATCTTAAGCTTGGATGAAGATGGATCGATTATAATGAGAAGGAAATTTATATATAATGAAAACGGTACTATTGCAGAGGTGCAAAGAATACAAGATGACGAAATAAATAAATCAATACTATATACATACAATGAAACTAGCCAGCTGATCCTTCAAGAAGAAAGTAAAATAAATAGATTCACTGGTGCTATAATGCCGCCTGAAAGACGCGAATACATTTACCATAAAAACGGTATTTTAAATGAAGAAACATGGACTATCTATTTTGACCGAGATTACACTAAGTTAGCAGATCAATATATTACACAGTACAATGAAATGGGATTAAAAACTAAAGAAATTACCAAAGATTTTAGAGATGGATCAGAACAAATATATGAATACAGATACTCGATGAAATAATACAATTTGCTATTCTAACTTCAATAAGAATCTTTGAATTTGTCTCCGATGTCTTAGAATGTGGACAATGGCATGCTCTAACAATTGGTCTACATTATACATTTGTCCCCATCTAGTGATTAGCTTTTTCGAATTATCCGTTTCTTCTAAATTTATATTAGGATAATCTTCCATAGTTTTAACCGTATAAGCCATCATTTTATCCAATGCATTACTGTAATCATCGGTAGAATGCAGTGATTCTTTATCAATGTAAGATATCGTTTCTCCCATGTGCTTTCTTATAGAAATGGCATAGGTATATCCAGATTGTACTACATGGGCTAGAATAGTTTGAATCGAACGACAATCTTCATCTTTTGTCACCGTATCCAAAATAGTAAGTAGCTGATTCTTATTAATACTGATTATGACACTTTTTAATTCTTCGACTGCTTTCTCATACTCATCTAATAATGCACCATATGCACCATTATCTCTATACTCTTTTATCATAATGTATCTAATTTTCAATAGTATACTTAAATATACAACGTCTATATTTGTAATTCCAAAGAAGTAAGATGAAACGAGTTTTAATATTAGGATGTTGCGGAGCCGGAAAATCTACTCTCGCAAGAAAGTTAAGTGACCTAACTGGAATAGACATCATTCATCTAGATCAAGAGTATTGGAATCCTGATTGGGTTGAAACTCCAAAAGATCAATGGAACAATAAGGTAGCGCAACTAATCAAAAATGAAAGTTGGATTATGGATGGTAATTATTCCGGAAGCCTGCATCTTCGAATTCCAAGAGCCGATACTATCATCTATTTAGATCGCAAAACAATTACATGCTTAAGCAGAGTATTAAAGCGTACATGGAAATATTATGGAAAGACAAGGCCGGACATGGTAAAAGGATGCAAAGAAAGATTTGATTGGGACTTCTTACATTATGTGGCTGTTTTCAATCTTGTTACGCGAAAAAGGGTTATACAGAAAATTAAAGAATTAAAGAAAGACCAAACATTCTATCGACTTACTAATGACAAGGAAATAGAAGAGTTTGTAGCTAATATTAAATCCTCCTTTTAATATACAAGCCTGCTAATTGCCTCTGCACGATAGTGCTAAAATCTCCTGATTGGTAAATAGAATTCATATCTCGTCTAAGCTGATATTGTAGACCAACATTAGTTACAGAAGAAAAATCATACTCTAAATTCAACCCTAAGCCCAAGTAAGTTCTAACTCTTTTCAAATCCGATTGATCAGAAACTATAGTAGAGCTATGTGAATCAAATCCTGCTTCAGATGTACTAAATCTATTCAAAGAATTCGACACATGTGATAGATAGTTCAATCCTACTCCCATTTGAGTAGACAAGCCAAGTCCACCATATTCTAACAGACGAATATCTGTATACAAGCCTAAATCAAAATTCGTGACTCTATGTCTATTATCTAAGTCGATGACAAGATTTGTATTATTAGAGGCATCCACACTTCTTGCAACTACAATATTAGATTCTAAAAAACCTAGAGGAGATGCCATTGTCAAATCAAAGCCTTTTGTCTTGTTATCCTGCTCTGTCGATAGATCGTAATTAATCACAGAATTATGCCCTGAATCAAATTCATTACGATCCACTGAAGCCAACAACCCTATACTAAAACGTTGTGTAACTGTTCTTTCTATTCCTAGTTCTACAAAATAACCTAGACCATCTGAATGACTAAAATCCGCAGGTTGTAAGGCTACCAAATAATTATTACTCAAATTAAAATTCCAAAGACTTATTCCAGATGAGAATTTATATGACCAATGATTATTCATACCAACCTGGTTCTCAACATCAATTAAATTTTGTATTGGGAGTTCCAATTGACTTCTAATAGGTAGCAAAGCTAGATTCTGTAACAATAATAATTTATCATACCCCACTCTACTTGTGACCTGATTCAAATCTGATACAGCTATAGTATTATTATTTATAGTTACTTCTTCATGATCTATATTGATATGATTTTCTGCGGTATGAATATTGCTAGAAAAGCGTTCAGTGAAATTTACTAATGGAACAACAGTACTTCCTAAACTAAATTTTGTTCCAGTATTTCTGGTTTGACCTCTTTGATTTACAATGTCTGCAACTAAATAACTACTTTTTGTTTTTGAAGATGGCTCTTGGTCAATATCCTCTGGTACAGTCGTGATACTCTTGGGTTGGTCTACAGAATTAATTTCATTTACGTCTTTAAGTTCATTATTTTGAATTTCTGCGAATTCAACACCTGAATCATTATTGAAAAATATAAAAGCTAAACTTGATATTAATAATAATGGTAACAACCATAACCAAAATGGAAAACGCCTCTTACTTGATTTGTCATCAGCATATACTACACCCTCGATAGCATCAAAAACTTCGTCTGATGGCATCAACCAATCCTCACCTTCCAAAGATGGAGGCGGATTGAAAGTTTCTTGTATTTTCTTATCTAAGGACATAGTTCATTGATTGTGAGTAATCATGTGATGTTATCATTCCTTGAAGCATTTTTCTAGCTTTCATTAACTGTGTTTTCGATGTACTAACAGCGATATTAAGCTGTTCTGCAATTTCTGGATGCTTATATCCGTCAATTACATACATATTAAATACTGTCCTGTACCCTTTCGGTAACTGAGTTATAAAGTTAGTCAAATCCTGAAGGCTTAGATTATCAACCGCATTGGCATCAACTGTAAGTTTACTATTGAAATCAATGATATTGTCAAAGTCCCTAAGAACATTTTTCTTCCTCAAATTCATCAAACAAGTGTTAACTACTACCCGATTAGACCACGTGCTAAATTGAGATTTTGTAGAATCATACGACTTCAATTGCTTAAAGATTTTGATGTACGATTCTTGCAGAACATCCTCAGCCTCAGCCCTATTTTTGACATATCGCAAACAAGTTAGCATATGGCCTTTAGCATACCTTTTATAAAGATCCCTGAAGGCTGTTTTATTACCTTTCAGTATCTCCTTGATTAGATTAATGTCGGTGTCGTGCGTCTTCACTTGTGGTTATTGATGGTGGGCATTGGCTTTATAACATCACTATATTTATTTTGTTTAATATAATGGGTGATTTCTTTAAACAAAAAATCACCCATTATTAATCATCTACCTATTTATTAATAAAGAACTTTTTAGAATACGTTAATTCATCCATTACAATATTCAAGAAATACATTCCCGAATTGAGATCATTTACGTCTATCGTCTGAATGATATCAGTGGATTCAAAAGTATTTATCAGTTTTCCAGTAGCATCATATATATCGAGTCTATTGATACTTAACTCGACATCCTTAATGTCAAGAGTAATATCAGTTACAGCAGGATTAGGATATAGAGATACGTTAGCAAACTGCGCTAAATCATCTGTAGAATTCACAAATCCTGGAAGCAAGACTGCATCTATGACATGGACTACTCCATTATCAGTAGTAATATTTGCCATTGTTACCATTGCATCGTTGATAATTACATTTCCATTATCAATAGTGACTATCACTAATTCACCATTATTAAGCGTAGCTATAGTCTGGCCATCTGTTAAATCAGAGCTCAATGCCGTAGCACCCACTACGTGATTTAATAATATATCCGTTAGGGCCCCACTCGGATCTTCTAGCAAAGTTTCAACAGTACCTTCTGGGAGTGCTGCGAAAGCTGCATCAGTAGGTGCGAAGACGGTGAAAGGTCCATCACCAGCGAGAGTCTCTGCTAATTCAGCAGCAATAACAGCTGCTTCTAAAGTCTCGTGCACATCACTATTCACAATGATATCTACTACTGTGATTCTTGGTGGTAATAATACTGCATCAATTACATGCACTACACCATTATCTGCTGGGATATCTGCAACAGTTACTTGTGCATTATTGATAAATACACCATCATCATTGATCGTAACTGTGACATCTTTGCCATTAATCGAAGTGATCACTTGGCCATCTGAAAGATCACTACTCATCGCTTCACCAGATACAGCATGGTATAATAATATTTGTGTTAAATCTCCCATAGGATCTTCTAACAAAGTTTCAACAGTACCTTCTGGGAGCGCTGCAAAAGCTTCATCTGTAGGAACAAAAACAGTGAATGGCCCCTCACCTGCAAGTGTTTCTACTAATCCAGCAGCAATTACCGCCGCTTCTAAAGTCTGGTGTACATCACTATTCACGATGATATCTACTACTGTAACTCTTGGCGGTAATAAGACAGCATCGATGACATGTACTACGCCATTATCTGCTGGTATATCTGCAACAGTTACTTGAGCATTATTAATAAATACACCATCATCATTAATTGTAACAGTCACATCTTTGCCATTGATCGTTGTAATCATTTGTCCATCTGAAAGGTCACCGCTCATCGCTTCACCAGATACTGCATGGTATAATAATATCTGTGTTAAATCTCCCATAGGATCTTCTAGCAATGTTTCAACCGTACCCTCTGGTAAAGCTGCGAATGCATCGTCGGTAGGCGCAAATACTGTAAATGGTCCATCACTAGCAAGTGTCTCAGCCAACCCAGCAGCAATTACGGCTGCCTCTAATGTCTCATGCACTGGACTATTTACAACTATGTCTGTAATGGTATTGCTAGGTGGTAATAGTACAGCATCGATGACATGTACTACTCCATTATCTGCTGGTATATCTGCAACAGTTACTTGAGCATTATTAATAAATACACCATCATCATTAATAGTGACTGTGACATCCTTTCCGTTTATAGTTGTAATCATTTGTCCATCTGAAAGGTCACCGCTCATCGCTTCACCAGATACTGCATGATATAATAATATCTGTGTCAAATCTCCCATAGGATCTTCTAGCAATGTTTCAACCGTACCTTCAGGTAAAGCTGCGAATGCATCATCAGTTGGCGCAAATACTGTAAAAGGTCCATCACCAGCAAGTGTCTCAGCTAATCCAGCAGCAATGACAGCCGCTTCTAAAGTCTCATGTACAGGACTATTTACTACAATGTCAGTTATGGTATTGCTAGGAGGTAATAATACAGCATCGATAACGTGCACCACTCCATTATCTGCAGGTATATCTGCAAGTGTTACTTGAGCATTATTAATAAATACTCCATCGTCATTAATAGTAACGGTTACATCTTTGCCATTAATAGTTGTTATAACTTGACCATCAGAAAGATCTGAACTAGTTGCAACTCCGGAAACAGCATGATATAAAAGTATTTGGGTTAATTCTCCCATAGGATCTTCTAACAATGTTTCTACAGTACCCTCTGGTAATGCTGCAAATGCATCATCTGTAGGAGCAAAAACGGTAAAAGGTCCATCTCCTGCGAGTGTTTCAGCCAATCCAGCAGCAATTACTGCCGCTTCTAATGTCTCGTGTAATGGGCTAGCCACTACTATATCTGTTATTGTATTACTAGGAGGAAAAAGTACTGCATCTATGACATGCACCACACCATTTGATGCAGGAATATCAACTACCGTGACTAAGGCATTATTTATAAATACTCCGTCATTATTAATAGTAACAGTAATATCTTCACCTAATAAGGTAGTGGCAGTTTGTCCATCCGAAAGGTCAGCGCTATTCACTTGAGCACCAATAACATGATACGTAAGAATATCGGTTAATGCTCCCGATGGATCAGCGAGAAGGCCATCAACCGCACCTTCTGGAAGTGCATCAAATGCATCATCTGTAGGAGCAAAAACGGTAAAAGGTCCGTCACCCGAAAGTGCATCTGCAAGATCAGCTGCAATTACTGCGGCTTCTAGAGTATTATGATCTTCACTGTTGACTATTACATCTACCACTGTCTGGGCATATATTGAAATAGATAAAAACATGGAAAGAAAAGTGTAGAAAATTGTTTTCATAGGTATTCAAAATTATTGGTTAAGTAATGGTATATCACTTCTATCTATGCCATTAACAGCGAAAGGGTTGCCTCTTGTCGATTTTTAATTTGTATTTAATTGAATTATTGCAGTTTTACATTTAGAACAAGGATTATGAAGCAAGTCATTCGGAGCCATTTTGATTTACAACTTACTCGATATGAAAGAGCTAGTACTCGCTTTGGAATTAATCCATGGCTGTCATACTTTATAATTAGTATCATTTTCTCTGTATTGAGTGTCATTATTCTTCTTCGAGGATCATTAGAACAATGGGAATACATTGTACCTGCATTGATATTAATGTTTCTAATCTCCGATGCAGATCGTCTCAAATTCTATAAGAAGATTTATTCACAAAAAATATATCATCAAATAAGGCTAATTGAGAATTTCCTAATAAGCATTCCTTTTATTTTATTCCTCATTCTTTTCAAAGCATTCATCCCTGGTATTGCATTGATCATCCTAACTTTAATGGCTTCACTTTTCAGTAATACTGTAAGTTCCTCAATATACCTACCAACACCATTCTACAAATACCCATTTGAATTTGCCGCAGGCTTTAGGCTAAGTTACTTGTTCATAATATTGCTATACATCATTTTTACTATCGCTGCTGTTGTGAATAATTCTTATCTCGGTATATTCATTTTCGTTATTACGGCTTTAAGTACTACATTCTATTATCAAACGCAGGAAGCAGTTTACTTTATCTGGATACACAAAATGAGTAGCCAAGAATTTTTGATTCACAAATTAAAAATTGCTTTATCGTATACTTTTCTTACCACCTTACCCATGCTAATTACATCGATAATTATTTGGCCTTCGATGATATTATGGCTTGTACTATGGTTAATATTTGCATTACTCTTTATCGCTTCTACTATTATGGCAAAGTATTCTATGTATCCCTATATATTCAACTTACCTATAGCGCTAGCATTATCCATTAGTTTTGTTATACCACCATTTCTTCTTGTCTTATTTCCGTATCTATTTAGGAGAGCAGCTAACAATTTAAAACCCATATTATCATGATTCAGATTTATAATTTAGAAAAATCTTTTGGCAATAATAAAGTCCTTGATCATCTACAAGCTCAATTTCCAAGTGGTCAGATATCCGGAATAGTTGGCAAAAATGGAGCAGGAAAAACTACACTATTTCAGTGCATTGCTGGAATAGAAGATTTTGAAGGTGATATAGTAAGTCCTCATCAAAAGGTAAAAGACAGATTAGGCTATTTAGCTACTTCACCTTATATGCTAAGTCGAATTACAGGTCGAGAATACATTCAACTAATAGCAAATGCGCGAGGAGAAAAAATAAGTGAGATCGATGAAAAGAATATTTTCGACCTACCATTGAATAGATATTGCAATCAATATTCTACAGGAATGAAAAAGAAACTGGCTTTGACAGCGATCATGTTAGTAGAAAACGATTACTATTTATTGGATGAACCTTTTAGCGGAGTAGATTTAGAAAGTAATATTATTATCCAAGCGATCATACAAAAGCTCAAAAAGTTAAATAAGACAGTCATTATTTCTTCTCACATATATAATACATTAACCCAAGTATGTGATTCTATATCTATACTAGAAGAAGGCAGAATTACGCAAAAGGTGGCCGAAGGAGATTACGATCAGCTAGCTAGTATATTAGAAGATAGTACAGTTGATCAGCTCGTAAATATTTTGTTCTAATTATCGATTTCCAGCTGCCAAGCTTTTAACAAGTTTAAACCATTCTCAGATACATTATACAAGTCAGGACTATGGAATCTAGAGGCTTCATCATAGAAAAGAAAAATTACCGGCGCTTCCTCAACCAATATTCTATCCATGGCATGATACAATTCATATCTCTTTTTTAGGTCAGACTCCTGTATTGCTGATTCATATAATTCATCAAAATCCGAATTGGTAAACCGTGTGTAATTAGGAGGCGCAGGATTCTTACTATAATACATACATAAAAAACTTTCTGCATCAGGATAGTCAGCGATCCAACTTGCTCTAAAAAAGGGAATGTTACCCTTCCTCATTCCATCCCTTAGTATGGCAGACTCCAACACCTCGATAGTAGTTTCTAAGCCTATTTTTTGCAATTGTCTGGCTACGAAAGTGGTTATATCTAGATAATCTTTATTTGTATAAAGTGCTATGGGTTGCAGGCCTTTCCCATCTGGATATCCAGCTTCATTTAATAAGGCTTTAGCTTTCAACAAATCATAGGAATATCCAGGTACAGCCTTTTGATTATGAGAAGGTAAACCTGTCGGAACGAATCCACTATTAGCGGCTCTTCCTACATTATTACGCAATGCCACTAACATGAGATTTCTATCGATGGCATAATTCATCGCTTGCCGAACTTTTTTAATTCGCAAAGGGCTATCAGGTGGACAAGCATTTAAGTTAATACCTAGATATTCAGAATTGAGATATGGTGATTTTGATAAACGTAATTTATCTTTCTTAGCTTCTAACAATTCACCTTCCTTATCCAAAAGCTCATTAATAAAAGCTGATTCCAAACCATTCACAAAATCAATATTACCATTTAACAATTCTAACATGGCAATTTTTTTATCTGCCATAAAACTAGTCTTAATCCCATCTAGATCTGAAGGGCCTTTAAAATATTGATCATTTCGATTAAGAAATAAGGCTTGATTTGCAATCCATTTTTTAAATTTGAAAGCACCGGTTCCCACTGGATTTTGTGCAAATTCTGAACCATAATAGTCAAGGCATTCATGGGGAACCACTGCACAATATTGCATTGTCAATATTCCAAGCATCGGTATAAAAGGTTGCTTTAAATGCAACACAAAGGTAGTATCGTCTAATGCTTCAAAAGGATGGATTGGATCTACTTTATCCATAAATAGCCAAGAGCCCGGAGAACTTATTTTAGAGTCGATTAGTCGATTTAAGCTGTATTCAAAATCAGCCGCAATAACTTTCCGCCCCCCTTCTTTGAAACATTTATTTTCATGAAAGAAAACATCATCTCTTAAGTGAAAAGTATAGTCAAGGCCATCTTCTGAAATGATCCATCTTTTCGCTATAGCTGGACTTACATTCAACGAATCATCCAATTCTACTAAACCATCAAACAAATGTAATACAGACCATATATTATTTTGACTCTTCGCAAAAGCAGGATCTAATGAAGTAATATGGTTGGGTTGATTGTAGCGCAATACTTTATGCTCACGGACTTTTTCTGTGCCACATGATGAAAGCAATATTACATAGAAGACAATAAGAATATAATACTTAAACATAAAGATGTAAAGGCTCAATGGAATGCAATTTACAAATCTTTAGCCCTTGAATGGGTTTCTTGCTTTCCATTCTTCTTTTGGAGTCAAGAACTCTAATAACTTGGGTGTATACTTACTTAATGCCTTACTAGATAATTTGAGATATAAATGTAGATCTGTAGGTACTGCTCCTACACTAGATTTAATTTCTAGAGCAGTCCTAGACATATCTACATGAGATACATTAAGTGCAATACCCTCTTCTACTAGATCATATAGCATATTAAGATAAAGCTGACAAGTCCCATTATACTCCTTATCATAACCCAAAAAATGTGCATCCAAAGCATCATGAGTTTGAATAGATGTGTAAAATCCTACCATCTTATCTTCCAAAAAATAGCCAGTAACCTTCATCTGATCACCTAATTGATTTTTGAGGTGGTAAAAATAATTATCCTTGAGAATAAAAAGATTAAAAGCAGCTTGATCAGAAACGAATCTATATAATCGCGAAATATCTTTCTCATATGAATCTACTTCACTAGCAGAAAGTACTCTTTTTTGAATATTACTTGCTTTCTTTCGAGCACTTCGCATACGCACTCGATACTTACTCTTCATAGCTGCCACATAATCATCTGTACTGTTCCAAGCAGGATCAAGATTCACTGTCATAGTTGGTTGAACAGAAAATTCAGTATATCCAAAGTCTGATGGCATTTTATGAGAGCCTAAGAAGTCTTTGTACATCACACCACGCACTTTTATACCTTCCTTTTTTAAAATAGGCTTCAGTATGTCCAATGATTGTTCTACCAAAGCAAACTTTTTGGAAACATCAATATCATCATTGAAGAACATACCATAATTACCCGTAAGTGTAAGATTACCTACTACCAAGGTATACGCACTAAATCTAGAAGCCACGGACTTCTTGATACTAGCTAATATTTTGCTCGCTCTCGACCCACTGAGATCCTTATCGAATCTAATACTCTCAT
>CALBEE010000075.1 GCA_937927575.1 uncultured Saprospiraceae bacterium
GACTTTAGCCATGATACCTGCAAATTCGTTGAGTATAGATAGACAGAGGAAAATCGCAATGAGATAGACGCTATGGCTTTCAAACTTGAGTAAAGGGAAGAAAATGGCTACGTCAGATACAATATCACCTACTTCATTGAGTATTTCTCCTTTTTTGGATTGCTGGCGATATATCCTAGCCATCATACCATCTAGGGCATTGAGCGCCATACGAATCAGTAGGCCTATAGGTAGGGCCAAGAAATAATATCGATGACTATCCGCAAACCAAAAGAAAGTACCAATGACTAATGATAAGCCTACAGAGGCCAAAGTGATCTGATTGGCAGTGATCCGCTTGGCATGTAATGCATCGAGCACAGGACGAAGCAGAAGTTGAAATTTCGGTTTAAGATTATATATTGAGATCATACCTATTTGGTGTTTGATTACAATACAAATCTATAGCGACTGCTTTGCTAGTGTAGGAAAAGTGTATTTCATATATTCCTGTTTTAGGAAATAAAGGATCTTGCAATTTGGAATTCTCAATCTTAATCCTTCAAGCTACTAATTCAATCAACATTGAATTAGTACTATACTGTCTGTTTGTACTCCTTTATTAGGGTAATTGCTCTATATATCGAAATCTTCTAGAAGCTCAATCTTAATCATCTCAAGATAAACCAACAAAAAAGGCAACTCCCTGATTTTCAGAAAGTTGCCTTTAGTATGGTTGACCTACTAGGACTCGAACCTAGAATAGCAGAACCAAAAACTGCCGTGTTACCGATTACACCATAGGTCAGTGTGTTTAGCGGCTGCAAATTTATAATATTTTTTATTTAATCGTAATTTAAGCATAGAGTTTTTTTAACTACTGTACTATACTATAGATTGACCCGAGATTACGACCTCTTCCATTATAGTCTAATCCATAACCAATTACGAATTCGTTAGGTATTTCAAATCCTAGATAGTGAATTTGTAGATCATGTTGTATGGCATCAGGCTTAAGCAAAAGACTGCATACCCTTACTGATCGAGCACCTTTAGTTTCTAGGGTAGGGAGATATGCCGCTAATGTATTTCCAGTATCTACGATATCTTCAATAATCAAGACTTGCCGGCCTTCCATGTTGGGCTCTGCGCTATGGTCGACTATCACTTTACCAGTAGATTCCATTCCTTTATAAGATGAAACTCTAAGGAGCTGTAGTTGACATTCAAAATCAAACTGTCTACATAGATCAGCTGCAAAAATGAATGCACCATTAAGCAAAGCCATAACTATTGGTGGATCTTCTGATGAATAGTCTTTATTTATAGCCGCACCTAACTCCTTTACTTTATCCTGAATAGTGGCAGCAGATAAATATTCGCTGAAATGGTGTTCTCCTAGTTGTATCATTATTTCAATCCGTATTTGTCAATTAAGTAGATGAGACTGGTCATTGCGGCGGCACCTAATTCTAATTCACGTTTATTGACAGCTTCGATCCTATCGATATCAGTATGATGGTAATCAAAGTATCTTTGCGAGTCTGGACGAAGGCCAATTAGCAGTCCTTTTTGTGATTTAAGAGGAGAAATATCTGCACCTGAGCCTCCAGTACTAAATTGTAAACCATAAGATTCTAATAATGGTAGCCATTGACTTACGTGCCTGTAAAAAGGTTTTAGTACCTCTGCATGACCGTCAAAACTAAATCCTCTGGGTACAAATCCACCAGAGTCAGACTCTAGGGCTGCTAAATGGTATTCGCCATTTTCATTACTAATTCTTGCATATTCTCTACCTCCTGCAAGACCATTTTCTTCGTTTTGAAACATCACACATCTTATAGTATGCTTCGGTTGGTACCCCATATCTAATAAGGTTTTTATAACTTGGAGACTATGGACACAACCAGCACCATCATCATGCGCACCTGCTCCCACGTCCCAACTGTCAAGGTGACCGCCTACTAGGATGATTTCATTGGGAAATTCAGATCCCTTGATTTCGCCGATTACGCTATGAGATACTCTTTCGCCCATAGGCTTTGCATTATTCCTAATAGATACTCGCACCTTTTCTTTTTTCAGCAGATCGCTCAGTAGGTTAGCATCATTCGTAGAAATAGATATAGCGGGTATTTGTTTAATACCTTCTGCATATACACTGGTCCCTGTATGAGGTATATCATCTTGTCTTGTGGTCATAGATCTTACAAGTACTGCCACTGCTCCATATTCTGCTGCTTTAGAAGCTCCATAAACTCTTTGATCTACGGCACCTCCATATGCATTGAATGTCCTAATCTGTGTAGGATCCATAGGTCTATTATAAAATACTATTTTGCCCTTAACTAGTTCGTTACCAAGGGTTTCTACTTCATCTAGACTTGTTACTTCTAAGATGTCGGCTTCTAATAATTGGCCATTAGTACCGATCATATTACCCAATGAAAGGGCATTTAGTTTTTGTATTTTAGGATAAGTAAGGTATACTTCTTCTATATCACCTCGGTCCCAATAATTGACTTTACATTCTTGCTTCCATACTTTATCAAAGCCTAGCGTATTCATTAGGTCTTCCATAAATTGAACACCTTTCACGGATCCTTCTGAGCCAGCTAGTCTTGCACCAACATCTGTGGTGAGTTCGGTAAGCCAATCGTAGCACATTCCTTCTGTAAGAATATTATTATGTATCTGTTTGATATACTGCGCGTCTTTATCTTGTTGATCGCTATCAATTTGAGCTTTTACAATCGTAGTGAAGTGAATAATTGTAAGAAGAAACAGAAATTTTAGGATGTTATTGGTCATTATAATCGAATTTATAGTGAAGGAGCTGAGATCAAATTTCTAAATGTCGTCCTGTGTAATAACACCTAGAAGTTCTATGTTAAAATTGAATCTATATCAATTAATTATATAGTATTACAAATGGCGATTTTTTATCATGTGATTTTCATGTCTCTCTCATTTTTTCCATTTAGATTGCTTATTTAGCTATTAATCCACGAAAAATTAATGTAATAATACGATTTAGGATATAGTTATCTAGGGCATTACATCTTAAGACGAAAACTAATTACTTTTGTGTATGAATACTACTGCACGTATTGGCGCCCAATTCATTTCGATCATTATGCATCCTATGTTTATGATCACTTATGTGTTATTGATCCTTTTTAAGTTTAATCCCTATTTATTTGGCTTATCTAGCGATAAAGGACAAGAATTGTTTTTTATTTCTGTGGTCATTCTTTCTGTTTTCTTTCCTTTAGTAGCCATCTTGATGATGAGAGGCTTGAATATGATTTCTTCATTAGAAATGAAGGATAAGCAAGAGCGTGTAGGTCCTCTAATCGTTACGGGTATGTTTTATCTGTGGTTATTTGTCAATATCAAAGACAACACAGGAGTTTCTGAAGTATTTAGCTTTTTCGTTTTAGGTTCTACAATCGCATTATTTATTAGCTTTTTCATTAATAATTTTTCTAAAATTAGCCTACATGCAGTAGGTATGGGTGGATTGTTAATGGGTGTATTTTTTATTAGGCAATTCTTTACCTATGGCCATGCTCAAGTTTCTCTTGGCAGCCTAGGTGTGTATAATGTTCATATTAATCTGGTACTGGGCATAGTTATTTTTCTATGTGGTTTAGTAGCAAGTAGTAGACTATTATTAGAGGCACACAAGAGCACCGATATTTCAGGTGGTTTTTTAGTAGGTGTTATTTCGCAGATTATTGCATTCAAGATTTTCTTTTAGTGAATAAAGAAGGTGTAATTCTTCTCAATATAAGGTTCTATATGTCAATTGTATATTTGCGTACTTAAATTTACAAACTTCTTTTCTGATTGCATCTTTAAGTATAACATTTCCTTATGAACTTCAGATAGGCTACTTTCGTTTTCTAATTATGAAACACATCCATTTACTTCTATTTATATTATTATCGATCAGTGTCATAGCTCAAGACTCTAAAGAGAATTGGAATACTTTAGGAATGGTTACGATTACTACAGAATATGATCAAGCGCTTGGAATGGAGGTGCAGAAACCTACCGTAGGAATCATCACACAGCAAATGGATGGCAAGGAAATTGAGTTGTCTGGCTTTATTATTCCTTTGTCTGGTAAATTGGCTCAAAGCCATTTTATGTTATCGAGATACCCACAAAGTATGTGCTTTTTTTGTGGTAAAGCAGGTCCTGAGACAGCGGCACAAGTATTTATGAAAGATGAGAAAAAAGTCTCTTTTACTGAAGACAAAGTGACTGTAAGAGGGATACTTCGCATTAATGCTACAGATATGAATAATCTACTTTATACTCTTGACCAAGCCGTAATGGTTAAGTAAATATCAATAAGAAAACTATGAAATTTATAGCTTCACTAATACTATCTCTCACGATTATGACGGCGTCTGCTCAAGTAGAAAGTCCTTCTAAAAGTACTTGGAGAACCTTGGGTAAAATCACTTTTAAGAAAGTGTATGATGAGCTTATGGGTTTTAAAGTAGATATGCCTGTATTTTCGGACCCTATTAAAGAACTGGAAGGAAAGGAAATAACGATCAAAGGATATATCGTTCCCACAGAAGGCTATAAATCACACAAAGAATTTATTTTATCTGCCTTCCCCTATAACATGTGTTTTTTCTGTGGAGGAGCTGGTCCGGAGACCGTTATGGAGGTAGAATCCTTGGAAGGTGTAGAATTTTCTGCGGATCCTATTACTTTGAAAGGCGTCCTGCGACTCAATGATAATGATATCAATAAATTGATGTATAAATTAGAAGAAGCGACTTTAGTCGAAGAGGAAGATTAATCTGTGTAGTAAGAAAATCTGCTTGACGACTGCCTAGCGTTTTTGTTTTAATTCTTGACAATGTAAAAATAGATCTTTCGATAGTGAAATGACACTTGCAAATTAATTCTAGAACATCATTAAGTACATTCCCATACCCAATCGCTAAAATCGTAAGAAACTGTTTTGAGGGAGTAATGCCACCATTCAGTGCGTATTCCAGTGAATCCATGTGCCTCTAAGAGCAAACGGTGTAAGTCTCTATTTTTTTGAATTTCTTCATTAGGATGGATAAACGTTCTATGTGCTTCTTGGCCAAAATAATCATATTCGGTACCCATATCTAATTCCTCCCCATTTTCATTCACGATAGTCAGGTCGACAGCTAATCCTCTATTATGCATAGAACCTTTTTTAGGCGGAGTGACATACATTGCATTGGGTACGATATCCCATAGCTTTTGTTGTGCAGGTTTAGGTCTATAACAGTCATACATTTTGAGACCAAAGCCATATCTAGATTGTATGTCTTTGTGTAACTTCTTAATTTTCTTAGCTACTTCAGGACGTAGGAAGCATCTGCCACAACCATAGATTTGTTTTTTGGTGAAGTTATTATTAGTGGCATATCTGATTTCTAGTTGTATGCCTTCATCAGAAGTAATTTCATTCCATTGGCTTGTATCATAGTCCAATTGGAGCTTTTCAATTATATTTGTATCGATTTTAGCAACAAAAGTTGTTTGATTGGTAACGTTCGAGGATTTCGATTCGTTGCAAGAATGTAATCCCACCCAAACTATTATTATCAAACAAAATTGGACGTTTTTAAGTATATCTAATCTAAGCATTGCTTAATTAATCATTTTATAAAAATACTCGGACTAAAACTAAATGACAAAGCCGAGAAAATTAAATTTAACATTTATGAAAGTACTATCTAATTTAAGATTCCTTTTTATGCTTGCAGCAGCTACATTTATGATCACCAGCTGTGGTGAAGATATTGGTGGTGATACAGGCGGAGGAACTACAAATCCTACCACAATGAGTTTGACGGCAGTATCAGATGTAACAGTTGCATTGGGAGATACGTTTATTGTCAATATTAATGCAATAGCAGGAGACAATGCATTGAATACTCACGAAGTTTTTGAAGATGGTGTATCCATAGCTGATTTTTCTAGAATATTTTACAATGGTGAGGTAGCAGTGGCGAATCCAGTATTGCTTCTTGGAGACAGTAAAACAAGCATAGATGTAGATGTAGCTGTCGCAGCCCATTCAGCCGTAGGTACTAGAAATTATACATTCACAGTTACAGATGATGGAGGATTTTCTGAAAGCAGAAGTATTGATATTACGACTGTAGGGACGCCTCCAGCACTTACATTAAATGGTTCAACGACTATCGACGAAATGCCTAGTTCGCTTAGAGGTGTAAACCTAACCGCTGTCAAAGGTTCAGGAGATATTTCAAGTATATCAGTAGCTATAGATGGTGTGCTCGCAGATATTGCAGATTTAGAATTTGACAATGTGGATTTTACATCAAATCCAGAATTATTAATAGGAGACAATGTTAATGGTTTCGATATGAAAACGCTTTCATTTAGAACACCATCAGAGGATGGTACATATGTATATACCATTGCAGTTACAGATGAGTTTGGACAAGAGTCTACGACTACATTTACAGTAAATGTTACTTCAGCAACTCCTCTGGATGTGATTAATGGAGTTCTATTTAACGCTGAAGGTCCATCAGGGACCGGAGGATGTGATTTAGACAATGGAATGAGTACTGGATCATCTGATGCAGCTGCTGAAATAAGAGATCAAGGTTTTGATGGTTCAGGTAATTGGGCACAGCTGATTGCTCCGGTGAATGGCTCACAATTGTATTACTTGGTTCCAGGTGAGAACGGTGTATCTGAGAATTTCACATTTGCAAGTATCGATTCTAAAGAAACATTGGCGAGCTTAGTAGGGTCGGGCTTACAAATTGCTATATCAGGAACAGTAAATCCTGGAGATATATTCGTTGTAGTAAGAGATGGTGTTAATTACGCTTTTGAAGTTGCAGAAGTAAACGTGGTATCTGCAGACAATTCAGATAATTATGTGCTAAACATAGTAAAATAATACAGTAAGATCTAAAGGATCTTCTGTGTATAAAATACCAGCCGAGCAGATTATTCTGTTCGGCTTTTTCATATTCCAAACCGTAAAATTATGTACTCAGTCACTTGAGAATTCCGCGGATATACCTTGTCAATTATATTATCTTTGTCGGATTATAACAACACGATGGAAGCGACATCGTAGAAAGAATTAATTAAGAAGAGAAAAAGAGGAATGAAGTTATCAAGGAATTGGCTATCAAGGTATATAGATTTACCCATGTCTGATGACAAACTATCGGAGATATTAACCATCATTGGATTGGAGGTAGAGGGTATGGAGCAGATTGAATCTGTGAAGGGAGGACTCAAAGGAATAGTAGTAGGAGAGGTTCTTACTTGTGGCAAACATTCTGGAGCAGATAAGTTATCGGTCACTACGGTAGATCTAGGTAATGGTGAAGATCCAGTTCAGATAGTTTGTGGAGCTCCTAATGTAAGAGCGGGTATCAAAGTGTTAGTAGCTACAGTAGGTACTACTTTATACAGTGCTGATGGAGAACCTTGGAAAATTAAAAAAGGCAAGATTCGAGGTGAAGCTTCTTTAGGAATGATCTGTGCGGAAGATGAACTTGGTCTTGGCCAAAGTCATGACGGTATTATGATACTTCCGGAAGATGTTCCTGTAGGTACTTTGGGAGCAGATTACATAGATTTGGATAATGATACGGTGTATGATATTGGATTAACGCCAAATAGATCAGATGCTACTTTTCACGTTGGATCAGCTAGAGACTTAGCGGCTTACCTCACTTTTCATTCTGGAGAAAAGGTAGACGTGAAAATGCCTGACTCTTCAGCATTTAAGACAGAGAATACTACTTTAGAATTTAGCGTAGAAGTAGAGGATAAAATTGCTTGCCCAAGATATAGTGGAATTACTATTTCTGGAGTGAATATTGGGCAATCACCTGAATGGATGCAGCGATACTTAAATGCTGTAGATGTTCGTCCTATAAATGTGATTGTTGATATTACCAATTTTGTATTGCATGAGATGGGTCAACCTTTACATGCCTTTGATGCAGATAAAATTCCATCAAAGAAAATTCTGGTGAAGAAACTTGCTGAGGGAACTGAGTTTGAAGCTTTAGATGAAACTACCAGAAAATTAAGTGCAGATGATTTAATGATCTGCGATGGAGAAGGCAAAGGGCTATGCATTGCAGGGGTATTTGGTGGATTGAGTTCGGGGGTGACTGATAGTACAGTTAATATATTCCTAGAGTCAGCACACTTTAATGCTGGAAATATCAGAAGAACCAGTACAAGACATTTGCTCAGAACAGATGCTGCCAAGATATACGAAAAGGGAAGTGACCCTAACGTAACCGTTACCGCTTTGAAAAGAGCAGCGCAATTAATTGTAGAATTAGCTGGAGGCACGATTACATCAGAAATTATCGACGAGTATCCTAATGAAATAAAGCCAGTGGAGATTCATCTCAAATATCAAAAGGTAACTGATATGTTTGGGGTAGAATTGTCTAAAGATGAAATTCATGGTATTCTTAGAGCAATGAATATGGAAATTTCAGCTGTAGATGATAGCAGTATTAAAGTAAAAGTGCCTACTGATAAGGCAGATGTAACAAGAGATGTGGATTTGGTGGAAGAATTGATGCGTATCTACGGATTCAATAAGATTCCTATACCTACGAAAGTTCAAAGTACTATATCTTATAAACAGCATCCTGATAGGGTAGCAGTACGTAATTTACTTTCTGACCATTTGGCGGCTCAAGGGTTTTATGAGATGATGGGTTTGTCACTTATTGAATCTAAGTATTATGCAAATCAGACAGATATTCAAAATTCGGAATTCGTTTATATCAATAATACCTCAAACATTCATCTTGACATTATGCGTCCTGAGATGATGAGGAGTGGATTATTGTCTGTACTTCATAATCATAATAGACAACAGCTTGATGTAAGATTATTTGAGTTAGGTAAATCCTATAGATCCGCTGGAGAGGACTTCATAGAGACAGAACACTTGACCCTATTTATGAGCGGTAAGCGATATGGAGAATCATGGATGACAAATGCCAAGGAATCAGTCGATTATTTTGATGTTAAGAGATATGTACATAGCGTATGCACAAGACTTGGAATCCAGAAGTATCAAGTTAGTGAGATCGATGGTGATAGTAGATTCCAATACGGATTGTCATATCATAGGGGCAAAGATGAGATCGTAAGATTTGGCGCTGTTAATGGAAGTATTGTAGAAGAGATGAGTCTCAAAACAGATACTTTCTATGCAGAATTCAATATGGATATGGTGATAAGAGCTTTAGCTCAAGAAATAAAAGTAGAGGAACCTAGTAAGTTTCCAAATTCAAGAAGAGATTTAGCCGTAGTGGTAGATAAGCATGTCGGGTTTGCTGATCTAGAAAAGATGGCCAAAAGTGCAGATAAGAAGCTGCTCAAAGACATAAACTTATTTGATGTCTATGTAGATGAAGAGCGGTTAGGTAAGGACAAGAAATCATATGCTATCAGTTATATGTTTGAAGATGCTACGAAGACACTCAAGGATAAGGATGTAGACAAGATTATGAATAAGATCATGGGCAGTTACGAACATCAATTGAAGGCAGAGATCAGGAAGTAACAATGCTTAAAAATTGAAAAGACAAAAAGGGTATTCCGTTGGTGGTTTACCCTTTTTTTTTGGATCGTATTAATATTCAATACATTACAAACTATTATAATATATTACTTTGCTGATATTAAGCTTAAAAGCTATATATTTGGGGTATGCAATCTATCCAAAACAGATTAGATTTGCTACAAAGCAAACTCTCACGACTCGTCCAAAAGATGGAAGAGCAGAGACTTGCTAATGAAACAATAAAAAACGAAAACAATAGGCTAAAGACCATACTGATAGAAAAAGATGAAGAAATCAATCAGTGGAAGTCTAAGGTAGATAGTGCAATGGGCTCTGCTCAAATAGAGGAGAATCAAAAAGTGATAAAGGCCAAAATAGAGGGATACGTAGAGGAAATAGATGAATGTATAGCCCTCATAAAAGCCATGTAAGCGATATGGACAACGCTCAAAAAAAGATAAATGTAGTGGTAGCTGGAAGGTCATTTCCAGTAAAAGTCACAGAAGAGGAAGAGAAGTCTGTACGTAATATAGAAAAGGATATAAATAGCAAAATCCAAGAATATCGTAATAAGTATAACGATAGGGATAAGCTAGATTTAGTCATAATGGTCTTGCTAACGCAGGCATTTGAACTAGATAAAATCCAATCACTTAAGAGTGAAGTAAGTCAAGCTCATGCACAGATAGATACTTTAGAATCCACATTAGACCAATTACTATAGGTCATTTCTTATTTATTTCATATTTCAGATTGAACTGGTTGTAGGCCGACTTTCATGTACAATTATGTAATGGAAGTATTATTTAATAATACCTAAATAATAAGTAGAGATGAATTTTGATATAATTAGTTTAGTAATAGGAGCCGTAGTGGGACTTATTGCTATGTTCTTCGGAAAAAAATCAGTTTCTGGGAATGCCCAGAAAGAGATCGATGCGGCAAATGCCAAGGCAGATCTTACAGTCAAAGAAGCTGAAAAGACAGCTACGAGAAAATTAGAAGACGCAAAATCTAAAGCTGAGCTCATCATTGAGAAAGCTGAGCAAAAGAATGAATCTATTAAGCAAAAGAAAATTCAAGAGGCGCGATCTAAATTTAGCAAACTCAAATCTGATTATGAGTCGTATAAAAGCGAGCATAAGGTAGAAATGAAAGAGCGTGAAGTACAGGTAGTTGGAAAAGAGAAAGATTTACAGATTAAGATGGATAAGTTTTCTGCTAAGGAAGAGGCTGTAGAACAGAGAGAAGCAGAAGTAAAATCTATCAAGGATAATCTTGAAAAACAACTTAAGGTCATTGCTCGAAAAAAAGAGGAGCTAGAAAATGCAAATGAAAAGCATATTAAAGCTTTGGAAACAGTAGCAAGATTGAGCGAATCTGAAGCTAAGGAACAATTACTGGAAGCGGTAAAAGCTAAAGCAGCAACGGAAGCAATGAGTATTGAAAAGAATGCGATAGAAGAAGCAAAAGCCAATGCGAATAAAGAAGCGAAGAAGATTGTCATTCATGCTATTCAAAGATCTTGTGCTGAATACACAATAGAAAATACAGTGTCAGTATTCAATCTAGAATCTGATGATATTAAGGGGCAGATCATAGGAAGAGAAGGACGTAATATACGAGCATTAGAAGCAGCCACAGGAGCGGAGATTGTAGTAGATGATACTCCAGAAGCTATTATCATTTCTAGTTTTGATCCTATCAGAAGAGAGGTTTGTAGGCTATCACTGAAGAGGTTGGTAGCGGATGGAAGAATACACCCAGCGAAGATTGAAGAGGTGGTTGAAAAAACGCGTAAGCAACTAGAGCAACGTATTGTAGAGATAGGAGAGCGTACAGTTATTGATTTAGATATTCATGGTCTTCACCCATACTTGGTAAGAATGGTAGGACGGATGCGATTTAGATCGTCTTATGGTCAAAACCTTTTGAAGCACAGTATTGAGACGGCTACTCTTTGTGCGTCTATGAGTGCTGAATTGGGCATGAGTCCTAAGCAAATTAAAATGGCTAAGAGAGCTGGACTTTTACATGATATTGGAAAAGTAGCAGAAGAAGAATCAGAATTATCACACGCACTTCTTGGAATGGAGATGTGTAAGAAGCATAATGAACATGAAGTGGTACTTAATGCTGTTGGGGCCCATCACGATGAGATGGAGATGAATAATATCATTTCTCCTATTGTACAGGCATGCGATGCCATCTCAGGAGCAAGACCAGGAGCGAGAAGAGAAATATTAGAGAGTTACTTAAAGCGTATCGGTGAATTAGAAGAGTTAGCGATGAATCACGAAGGTGTAGAGAAAGCATATGCAATACAAGCTGGTAGGGAATTGAGGGTTATTGTAGAAAGTGATAAAGTAAGCGATCAATATGCTGATGATTTAGCATTTATGATCTCACAAAAGATTGAACAAGAAATGCAATATCCTGGTCAAGTAAAAGTAACGGTGATACGAGAGAAAAGGGCAACTGCAGTAGCAAGATAAATTGATATTCAATTTATAGATTACAAAGTTTAAAATTCCAAATTCCAAAAATGTGATGTGGCTAGCGCTGTTTCTATTTTGGAGTTTGGAATTTATTTTTTATGTTAATGCTAAGAGTATTACGAAATCTTAAATCTGAAAGGGTCAAATATGAATGCTCATTCAGCAGTATCTGCTAAGCATATGTTATCTTTTTAATGGAATTTGGAATTTTGAACAAGTAAGCCTTAGTTTTAGAATTTACGAAATTGTAATTTCGTCGTATGATTGAATTTTTAAAATCTCTTTTTCGTTCTACACCAAAAGAAACATACGATCCAATGAAATACCTTATAGTAGGGCTAGGAAATATCGGTTCTGATTATGATGATACGCGTCATAATATTGGCTTCGATGTGGTAGATATGATGGCTAAAGATGCAGAGACTTCTTGGAAACAAGAAACGCTTGGAGATATTGCCGAAATGAAGCATAAAGGTCGTACGCTCGTATTATTGAAGCCGTCTACTTATATGAATAGAAGTGGTAAGGCGTTGAAGTATTGGATGGAAAAAAAGAAAATTCCCGTTGACAAAGTATTAGTAATTGTGGATGAACTTCAATTAGACCTTGGTGTGATTCGTCTTAAGTCTAAAGGAAGTGATGGAGGACACAATGGTCTTAAAGATATAGCAGAGAAATTGGGATCTACTAAGTATTCTAGACTGCGTGTAGGTATTGGAAAAGATTTTCGTCGAGGACAGCAAGTTGATTATGTATTGGGTAAATGGAATACAAAAGAGAAAGATGAATTGATCGAAATCATCCCCAAAGCATGTGAGGCGGCTAAAAGTTTTGCTTCAGTGGGATTAAAGTTTACTATGGAAAGATTTAATAAGAAGTAAGAACTTTCGTCAATAGGAGAAAAGCTTTTTGCGAAAGCTGGAAAAATTAAATTGAACCTTATACTTGTTACTCTCTTGGAAAAAAAGGAGAAAGAAATTTTTCTACTTTTTTAAAATAAAAAAACCATCTCACAATGAAGTAAGATGGTTTCTAAAGGTGCACTTGGGCGATCAACCATATAAGATATTATCTATCCAGGGTAGCTGATCAAAATAAAACTGAGTAATGCCCCTAGCAAGCCAATGGCCAGCCAAAGTCTGCTATCCGCCAACAGACCGTCTTTGTCTCGGTGCAACATAAAATTGAGTTTTGGTCTTATAGAGGAATGCTTCCAATCCTCTGTAAAAAGTTTCGTCGTCTTGTAAACAATGAGGTTCTTGACAAACCGTGAACAGAAACCTAATTGATTACACTATTCACTATGCCAATAGTATACCATGAGAAAAAATCCTTATATGTCCTATATACCTATCCGCGTACTTAGTTTTGGGGTATAGGACTCATGCGGATTATCACCTTTATGTTGCCTCTTACTGTTCAGTGATTTGTACATAAGGTTTTTTGATTATATGATTCAAAGTATAATTTTAACTAATTTGTTAATTACCAATATTTTTATTTTGGCCTATTGTTAATAGCCACTTAGTGACTTATTTAATCCTTAATTCCTCGATCTGAAGCTTTTTTTGTGCACTGCGACGAAATAAAAACATTTTTGCTGCTTATAAAGGCTATTACTTAAAAGCTTTGTCGCTTTTACTCACTAGGATTAGGATGATCTTGAAAATGATTGGAGTAATGATGTATAGTTCCTAATTTTAAGATATACATTGCAAACCACATATCAGCCTTTCTTTTAGAATGCTCATTCCTAAGAATTGGTGTTATGACTATACCGTTTGATATTTCATGAATGCTTAAGCACTGAACTCAAATGTTACCAGTAATACTTTTTAAGAATATATTTTTTAACTCAAATATGTATGTATGAAAAAGTATACCATCCTCTTACTCTTAATAAGCAGTCCAATATTCAATTTTCTTGAGGCTCAAGAGATACTTCATTTTGATATTACAAATCAAACCGCCAATTCAATTAATTACTTGATGGACTGTGATTCATCTCATTGCTATATAGCTTTATATGAATCTACACCCACATATAGAGTAACTTCCATTGTTAAGATGGATGTTTACGGCAATGAAATTCATAGACTATTGGACTTATCGTTTGATGATTATACGATTGAATTTATAAGTCATATTTATGAAAATGATAATAAGCTCATCGTTTTTGCTAATGCGAACATATCCGAAGAAACGGAGTTTATTACATTCTCCATTAATAAAAATCTTGATAGTCCACAACTCATTGACAAGTTACCTTTGGGAAATAATTTTCTTTCAACTATAGGCTTTGAATACAATGAAGAATCGGATCAATTTGAAACATTTGGAACTACAAGAGGTAGTTTGAATAATACTAATAATGGAAATTTCTACCTAAATGTAACAGCTGAGGGAATATTTGGACCTTTAGAAGATATAAATCTAAATAATGCAGTTAGTACAATTACGTCGTTTAGTAATGTAGGTGATGGAAATACGTTTCTCACTTTAGACCCCAGTAATATGGTATTATTAGACGGAAATTTTGAGATAATCAGTAATGGTATTTTACAATACCCGCTAATGGAAAATTCCGTCGATTCGGTTCAAATCACTCCATTCTACAGTGCGACTTATAACGATAAGTTAGTAATGATAGGTGTCGGTGATAATGCTAATAACTTTGCTTCTAATCTTTCGTTTATTGATATTCTCAATGATACGCTACTTATAGATTCGACATTCTCAATTACGAATCCTTCACTTTTCGAAAGGGTACAATCTATTAATGCGGATTTAGATAAGGAGAATAATCTGGTCGTTGTATCTGTAGGAAATGTTGATGGTGGAGCGCAGATTACTGAAAATACGCTATACGTTGACAAATTTGATGAAGAGCTAAATTCACAATGGTTCGTAGATATTAATACTATTTATGAACTCGTACCTCAACGTGTCCATATCAATGAAGATGCAACTGTTTACATTTGTGGATCCTATAGAGAAGCTAGTGAATTCGGTATCAGGAAAAATTTCGTAATCATATTATCTCCGGAGGGTGAAATTATTACCTCAAATATTGATATATCATTAAGTGATCAAGCCATTTTATATCCAAATCCAACAAAAGGAGAAGTAAATATCAGGGGTGTGGATAACTTAGACCAGCAATATCAACTATATGATGTTAATGGAATGAAGGTAAGAGATGGTATCTTGGATCAACTTACTTTAAGCGGATTAAACAAGGGTATGTATACGGTAATATTCAATGGAGTCAGAAAAAGAGTGGTGCTGTACTAATTATTTCAAAAGAAAATCGATGACTATAGAGATCATTTGGACGCCAATACCGTTATTTAAGCTATGTGGATAATACTATACTTATCATTATTTTTTACTGGAAGCACATTAGAACATGATGTACATCTCAGTAAAAGTGAAGTCAATTATGACAGTAAATCGAAATCTGTGCAAGTAAGCATCATGCTATTTCTAGATGATATGGAGGATGCTTTAAAGAAAAGAGGTGCTGATGATTTAAAATTGTATAGTAATAACGAAGCAGAAGATGCGGAGATTTGGATAGAGGATTATCTATTAGATAAGTTACGCTTTAGTACAAATGAGAGAGTGCTTGAAGCCGTTTACTTGGGTAGAGAAATAACGGAAGATTTTGAAGGGGTTTGGTGTTATTTGGAAATTCCTTTTGCCAATGCTAACCAGCCATTTGCTGTCACTAACGAAATTTTCATGGAGCTATTTGACGATCAGAAGCATGTAATGGTAATTACGAAGGATCTTCAGAGAATAGATCATTGGATTATAGACGAAGATCCCTACACTGAAGAGATAAGATTCTAAGGTGATAGATATTCAAACATTCGATAACATCCTGATCAACTGGTACGAAGATCATAAGCGTGATCTACCTTGGCGACATACCGTTGATCCTTATAAGATCTGGTTGTCTGAAATTATACTCCAGCAAACTAGAGTGGTCCAAGGCATGAGTTACTACAAGGCGTTTGTGAGTAAATATCCGACCGTTAGCGAATTGGCATCAGCCACACAAGATGAGGTACTTACATTATGGAAAGGCTTAGGTTATTATAGTAGAGCTCGAAACCTACACTATACAGCGCAATACATAATGGAACATCATGATGGTATCTTTCCGACCGAGTATAAAGAAATACTTGCACTCAAAGGCATAGGAAAGTATACAGCAGCAGCCATTTCCAGCTTCGCATTTAAGGGAGTATATCCAGTAGTGGATGGTAATGTATTGAGAGTCATTACTCGTCTTTATGGTATTACAGATGCCATCGATACTCCAATGGTGATTAAACGTATCTATGAGATTTCTGAGCAATTAATTGATTCAGAACGACCAGATATTTATAACCAAGCAATCATGGAATTTGGTGCTTTACAATGTACTGCTAAGTCACCAGATTGTATGTTTTGTCCCTTTATGGAAAGTTGTGAAGCGAGAATACAAGGACTCATTGATGAAATTCCCTTTAAAGCGAAGAAGATTAAGAGAAAATCGAGATATTTTCATTTTATAGTACTACAGGATAAAAAGCAAACCCTATTACAAAGACGTGAATCAAAGGACATCTGGCAAGGACTTTATCAGTTTCCTCTGGTAGAGGCTACGCACAGTAATGTCTTGAGCTTAAGTCAGATCAAAGAAGAGTCACATATCGATTTGGGCTCGGCAAAAAAAGTACTTAAAGTGTCAGATGTCTATAGTCAGAAGCTGACACATAGAGATATTTTTGCTCGATTTTATCATTTATTAGTGCCAGATATTCAATCGGTTATAAAGGATGGTTATAATTTGGTAGAACAGAAAAAAGTATCAAACTTTGCCCTACCTAAGGTGATTGATGCTTATCTTGGTGAAAGCATATTTTAAAATGTGTATTCTTAACATTCCAGACATTATAATAAGACAGTATGATTAATAAAGTAACGCTTATCGGAAATTTGGGAAGAGATCCAGAAATCAGACATTTAGAGAGTGGAGCGATGGTAGGAAAGTTCTCTATTGCCACGAATGAAAGTTATAAAGATAAGGCTGGAGAATGGCAGACTTTGACGGAATGGCATGAGATAGTAGTGTGGAGAGGCTTAGCAGAACGAGCAGAACGAGATTTGAAGAAAGGTGGACTTTGCTATGTCGAGGGTAAGATTACACATAGGAAGTATACTGATAAAGATGGTAATGAACGTAACATTACAGAAATCGTAGCTAATAATATAAAGTCTCTTGAAAAGAGAGAATCAAGTGGTCCCAAAACCTATGATAATTTCCCAGCTGTAGAAGGTCCAGGAATGGCAGCGCCAGCGACTCCAGTGAAAAAAGAGAGTACTGATAGTCTACAAGCCGAAGATGATGACCTTCCATTCTAATAAAGAAGAAAGAGGTATTTTTTAACTAAAATCAAAAAATTGGATCCTGATCCCCCTGCCGAACTTTTGTCAATTATAACGCCATTAATTGCGATGGCATTGATGACTACAGGCACATCAATCTCTATTTTACTTTTGCTACTACTTATAGTAGCTTCTGCTTTGATTTCTGGATCAGAAGTAGCCTATTTCTCTTTGTCACCTAATGATGTGAGAGATTTAGTAGAAGAAGATAGTGTCACAAGTCGAAGAATAATTTCACTCAAAGAAAAACCACGTACATTACTTGCGACTATATTAATAGCTAATAATTTTATCAATATTGCTATCGTAGTCATATCAGATAGTGTATTGAAAAGTATATTAGGAAAGGAAAAATTATTAGAGATCGGCAACTGGCTGTTCGATTCTTTTCTAGGATCTTTCTTAACCGTAAGTCAATTAGCCAATGGATTTAATTTTCTCCTTACCGTAATTGGAGTCACATTTATATTAGTCCTATTTGGAGAAGTTGCTCCTAAATTATATGCCAATATTAATAACCTTTCTTTTGCAAAAATTAGCAGTCTTCCACTTAAAATATTGACTTGGATTTTTGCGCCTTTAAGTAGACTCTTAGTTTCTTTTTCGAATAGTATAGAAAGGCGATTGGCTAAGAATAATTTATCTAGTACAAGTAAAGAAGATATAGATAAGGCTATTGAACTTACAGTCAACGCAGAAGAAGGAAGTCAATCTGGTCAAGAAGCGGATATTCTAAAAGGTATTGTAAAATTTGGAGACCATCAGGTGAAACAAATTATGAAACCTCGAATAGATGTGGTGGCAATAGAAATAGAAGAAGACTATAATTCATTAATGAATATGGTGAAAGAATCTGGATTTTCTAGGATACCTGTATACGAAGAAGATTTTGATACTATTAGAGGTATGTTATATGTCAAAGATCTTTTAGGACATACACAAGAAGAAAACGATTTTAAATGGCAGACACTTATTAGAGATCAAATT
>CALBEE010000076.1 GCA_937927575.1 uncultured Saprospiraceae bacterium
CGACGTCCATTCCTCTGCTGCCAACTCGTGTAAACCTTTTTCATTCAATTCCTAAAAAGAAAAATTAACATTGAATTTTAAAGCTATTTCTGAATATCTCATATTAGATATGCACTATTACTTATATATTCTTCATGCTCCAGAGTATCAGAAATTCTATATCGGCCAAACCAATGATTTAGAGCGTAGATTGGCTGAACACAACTTTCTTTCTGAAAATAGTTTTACTTCCAAATTTAGGCCTTGGTATAACGTTCTAAAAGATGCTCACGCTAATGTATCTTGCAAAGCCTAAAGGCTTATGCTACAATCAATAAAAAAAGGACCACATCCCCATGCAGTCCTTACTATGAAAAAACTCTACCGAAAATCTTTTGGTAAAATCACCAATGTCATTTGCTCATAGTATTTCAAAAATGATGACAGAATTCTTGGTGTTAGTGAGTTTTGTAAAGTAAGTGACGCAAATCAAGTGAGTTTTCTAATTTGAATATTAGAATTGAAAAGTAGTTGACAAAAAAGTTGGGTTTCGAGACTAAAAAATTAATCGTCAAAAAGAAATACGTAAAAGTAATCTACAGAATATATGCGCTAACAGCGACTAAGAATTTTCTATTCCAGCGATCATAATGTTTAAAATTTCGGCAGCAGCTTCGGCGATAATCGTACCTGGACCAAAAACCGCAGCTGCTCCGGCGTCAAATAACATTTGATAATCCTGCGGTGGAATGACTCCTCCTACAATAACCATAATATCTTCTCTACCGATTTTTTCTAATTTCTGAATGGTTTCCGGAACAAGCGTTTTATGACCCGCAGCCAAGGAAGATATACCCAAAATGTGTACATCGTTTTCTGCAGCTTGACGAGCAGCTTCTTCAGGTGTTTGGAAAAGTGGTCCGATATCTACATCGAATCCTAAATCTGCAAAACTAGTAGCAATAATTTTTGCACCTCTATCATGGCCATCTTGTCCTAATTTGGCTACCATCAATCTGGGTCGCCTACCCTCCAACTTAGCAAACTGGTCAGATAATTTTCTTGCGCTTGAGAATTTTTCATCCATTTTAATTTCTTTTGCATATACCCCAGAAATCGATTTTGTCGTCGCCTTATAGCGGCCATACTCAGTTTCTATAGCATCAGAAATTTCTCCTAAAGTTGCTCTACACCTAGCTGCCTCCACTGCTGCAGCTAATATATTCTGGTTGGTATCTTTTGTTGCTTCAGTAATCTTAGCTAATGCAGCCTCGACCTTATATTGGTCTCTTGACGCTTTAATACTTTCTAATCTTGCTACCTGACTATTTCTAACTTTAGAATTATCCACCTCTAAAGTATCCAGTTTAGTAAGCGATTCTGGTTGGAAGATATTAACACCTATTACATACTGTGCTCTACTATCAATTTGGGCTTGTTTTCTTGCAGCAGCTTCTTCTATTCTAGATTTAGGTAAACCAGATTCAATCGCCTTAGTCATTCCTCCTAATTCCTCCACTTCTTGTATATGCTTCCAAGCCTTTTCTATAAGATCATGGGTAAGAGACTCTACATAGTAAGAACCTGACCAAGGATCTATGGCTTGGGTTATACCAAGATCTGATTGCATGTATTTTTGTGTATCTCTGGCAATACCCGCTGAATAATCCGTTGGCAATGCAATAGCTTCATCCAAAGAGTTAGTATGTAAAGATTGCGTGCCGCCAAATACTGCAGCTAGGCCTTCGATACAGGTTCTTGCGACGTTATTATATGGGTCTTGAGCCGTCAAGCTATATCCTGAAGTTTGACAGTGCGTCCTTAGCGCCATAGACTTAGGATTTTCAGGATCATATTGCTTTACGATACGCGCCCAAAGTACCCTTGCTGCTCGCATCTTCGCTATCTCCATGAAAAAATTCATTCCGATACCCCAAAAGAAAGAAAACCTAGGTACAAACTCATCCACTTTTAATCCTGCTTTCATACCTGCTCGGATATACTCCCAGGCATCAGCTAAAGTGTAAGCCAACTCAATATCTGCAGGAGCTCCAGCCTCATGCATATGATAACCAGAAATACTAATACTATTAAACCTTGGTATATTCTGACTTGTATACGCAAAAATATCGGAGACTATACGCATACTACCTTGAGGTGGGTATATATAAGTATTTCTAACCATAAATTCTTTGAGGATATCGTTTTGGATCGTACCGCTCAATGCTGCGGCTTCGACGCCTTGCTCCTCTGCTGCAACTATATAAAATGCCATAATAGGTATCACAGCACCGTTCATAGTCATGGACACAGACATCTTATCTAATGGAATCTGATCGAATAAAATCTTCATATCTTCTACCGAATCTATGGCTACGCCTGCCATTCCCACATCTCCCTTTACTCTTGGGTGATCAGAATCATATCCTCTATGTGTCGCTAAATCAAAAGCCACGGATAGTCCCTTTTGGCCTGCAGCTAGATTCCTTCTATAAAATGCATTACTCGCTTCTGCCGTAGAAAATCCTGCATATTGTCTGATAGTCCAAGGTCTGCTGGTATACATCGTACTATAAGGCCCTCTCAAATAAGGTGCTAATCCACTGGCATAGCCCAAGTGATCAGAAGAATCCAGATCAGATGACAAGTAACTCTTCTTAAGATCAATAAGTTCTTGTGTTTTAGCTACTTTTTCAGTAGAAGTTGAATGTCTAGACAGAGATGTATCTAGAATATGTGACTTGATAAGGTCTTGCTTACTCATAGAGTCACAAGATAAGGAAGTGTGCGTAATCTAATTAAGATTAATTAAGATAGTCTTTATTGAAAATTACACCTTTACGAGCATCATAACCTGGCTTGATACCATTTTTGATGAGCTCTTTTTTGTATTCGTAAGAATTAGGATCTACAATAAATACCTTACATGCGATGGCATGATTCAATTCATCATGGGTTTTCTTCCAGACGTTAGCGAGTTCAATTGCCGTAGAATTATAATCTTTATTCCACTTTTTACCCATAATAATCTCTAAAGAAAAGACTCCGTTACGGAAAGACAATAACCTACTAGAAAGGCCAAAGCCAACTCTGTAGTACATGTCATTCTCCTGCGAATGTCGTCTATTTAGTCTTTCAATATCCATACGGATACTGTTAAACAGAAATTATGCCAAGTTATGTATTCAGGAAATTATGATTGGAAGAAGCTTATCGAGTAAATAAATTTCTTTGTACGTACTGTTTTTTGCGCATTGACAATAAATATAATTACGAGAGAAAACTTTACCTCATATTAGCTTTGGCTGCAATTTTAGGCCAGCCATATGCTTCTCTCATTTTATAATAAATTTCAGTATTGTCATAAATACCTTTAAACAGCTCTTCTTGCGGACCATGTGCAAAAACACAAATCATTTCTGCAGTGTGATAATCGGATGTGAATGCTGTAACTAAATTATCTCGAGTAGATTCTTTTTGAATGGCGAAACCTCCGGTCTCATGATCTGCCGTTACTACTACTAATGTTTCTCCGTCTTGCTCTGCCCAATCCAATACTGCACCTAGCGTATTATCAAAATCTATCATTTCACTAATGATATAATCCGCATCATTAGCATGTCCTCCCCAATCTATTTGAGAACCTTCAATCATAATAAAAAAACCATTGTCTTTCTTATCCAATGCTTTAATAGCTTTAAGAGATGCATTTTTGAGGTAATCTCTGCCTTGGGCTGCGGGGATAGGATCATCAAGAGAAGTAAGATATGCAAAGTTTTTATCCTCTCTAATTTGAATAGTATCTAGCTCATTATTAAAATAATCTCCTACTTGATAACCTTTTAATCTTAATTCTTCCAAGAGATCGCGACCATCTTCTCTATTATTAAAATACTTTGCTCCACCACCGATAAAAACGTCTATCTCTGTTTTGAGAAAATCAGCAGCAATTTCTTCATAATTACGTCTGTACTTGTTATGCGCAATATAGCTCGCTGGCGTGGCATGAACTATAGTCGAAGTTGAGACTAAACCTGTTGCCAAGTTTTTGGTTTCTGCTTCTTCCAATATGGTAGGAATAGATATGGTATCTACATTCACTGCAATAGCTCCATTATACGTTTTTTGACCACAAGCAAAAGCAGTAGCTCCAGCGGCACTATCTGTTACTAGAGCAGTGGCTGCATGCGATTTATGTAAACCAATAGTTTTCATTCTTTCTAAGTGAAGTTTATCACCATTAGCATACATTCCCGCTGTAATTTGTGAAAGTCCCATACCATCACCAATCATAAAAATGATATTCTTAGGTTTCTTGACTTCTTTTGAATCCGTCTTCATAGATATAACAGAAGTCTCGGCCTTAGTGATAACCTGTGATTCTACTTTCTTGGATGTATTACAAGAGGAGAAGCAAAAGAGAAATAAGGTAAAAAACATCAATGGTTTCATAGTGCTCAAGATTTAGCTGTAAAAGTAGGGTTTTCGGATGGAACTCTTACGGAAGAAAGTGTGTGCAAAAAAGTCAATCTGCCTTAAGAGATAGCGTAAGTACATTCGTCGGCAAGTGTGTTGTTAGTACACGTGTTCGTCGGTACGCATGTTTGCTTTGCAAGCCATGCTTCAACCAACCTTCGTGCGTTTGTCGGTACGCATGTTTGCTGTGCAAGCCACGCTTCAACCGACCTTCGTGCGTTTGCTGCGCAAGCCACACTTGGCTTCGCAAGCCGCGCTTGGCTACGCATGCCACACTTGACTCTTTCTTTATTGGATTTGCTAGTGGTATAATCAACGCGTTTTTCTAAACGCTGCCTGATTATACGGCTCGCGCGTTTGCTTCGCAAGCCGCGCTTGACTTAATCACTTCTAAGTTGTGTTTCGATTTTGGCCGCTTTGCGTGCAGGTAAGATGCTTGCCAAATATGAAATCGATAATACTGTTGCAATGACTATTACAAAATCAGTAAGCTTTAATTCTATAGGATATGATCTCACCATAAAACCGTCAGGGATTGAAACCAATCCAAATTGCTTCTGCAACACATAAAGGAATAATGCTAAGCATGTCCCTATCACCACGCCAACTACTCCGATCAACATTCCTTCAGTTATGAAAATATCCTTGATCTTCTGTGCAGTCATTCCCATGGATTTGAGAATGCTTATATCTTTTCGCTTGTCTAAAACAATCATCCAAAGACAACCAATCATATTAAAAGCGATCATGAACATCGTCAATGAAGCGATCAAATAGCTCACCCATTTTTCGATATTCATTATTTTTAAATATGCCTCATTTTGTTCATAGCTATTCTTGATTACATAACCCTCTCCAATTAGGCTTGTAATTTTCTGTCGAATCTTATCTTCGTTGTAGTCTTCATCTAATCTGAGTTCGAGTGCTGAAGTTTTATTTTCATAACTCAACAACTTATTGACGAATTCGTAGCTCGAAATGATATATTGTAAATCAGCTTCACTTTGCACCGAAAACACACCAGATGGATAGACTTCCATTGTTTTGAAATCTTTAGAAAGGGGCCCTTTCTTTTTCCTTAATGGCATATGAACAGAAATAGGCGTAATAGCATCATTATAATTAACTGCTAATTTAGTACGCATACCTGATCCAACTACGGCATAGTTTATATTGCCTTCACGCAATACATACTTACCTCGCCTTACCGTTGAATCTATATCAGTGGCTAAGTTATAGGATTCATCCACTCCCTTTATTATTCCCACTTCTTGCGCATCCTTGTATTCGAAAAGTGCCACTTCTTCGATCGTTTTAGAAACCGCTTCTATCCCTTCAATTGCTGTAATTTGCTTAATCGTTTCGTCTGCTATTTCAAACGATTTCCCTTCTTTTAAGACAATTTTCATATCTGGATTAAAAGAATCAAATAAACTTGACAGTAAAGATTCAAAACCATTGAATACAGAAAGAATGAGGATGAGAGCTGCCGTGCCAATTGTAATACCAAGAATTGAAATCCATGTAATTAGATTAATCGCATTGTTGGATTTCTTACCCAGTAGATATCTACGTGCTATTTCAAAGGTCAGTTTCACAGGCCGAAGGTATTATAATTCTGATAATGAAATTATTCTGGATCCGAACTTTTCAATTGCGGTTGCACCTTTATCGGTTTTACAGGATCCTTTTTAATCGCATTGTAGACTACAGTTTGTATTCTAGGTCTATAATCATACTTTCCAAGTTTGTTATTCTTCATACTCGGATATGTACGATTAGATAAAAATACGTAGACAATATTTTCTTCAGGATCAGCCCAAGCTGCGCAACCTGTAAATCCCAAATGACCAAAAGTAGAATCACTTGCTTTTTCAGACATATTGGCATTGAGACTTTCATCGAGTTGTTTCAT
>CALBEE010000077.1 GCA_937927575.1 uncultured Saprospiraceae bacterium
TATCGACTTTTGTTCTAGGATGATATATCCCATATCATGCCAAACTGGTTTAAAGTAAACGTCGCATTTTTGGCATTTAGTATTAAAAATGCGCTATACCTCATAATCGGCGACAAAATTAACAATTGACTAACAAAAATCATGATTGTCTTATTAAATCATGATAAAACTCTATATCCTGCTTAATGAAAGACAATTCAATTGCTAGAAAATCACTCAAACTTCACTTTATAGCCATCGGCGGAAAGGTCATGCATAATCTTGCGTTGGCCATGAGTGATATGTGGCATCATGTCACCGGTTCTGACGATGAAATTTATGAACCGTCACTATCTAGATTGGAATCTGCTGATATCTTACCGGATAAGATGGGTTGGGATGCAGATCGAATCACTGAAGAGCTTGATTACGTCATCTTAGGGATGCATGCCAAAGCGGATAATCCTGAGCTTATTAGGGCTCAAGAACTTGGATTGAAGATAATGTCCTTTCCTGAGTTTGTGTATGAGCAATCGAAAGACAAAAAACGAATAGTTGTGGCTGGTAGTCATGGCAAAACTACTACTACTGCTATGATAGTCCATGCTCTGCAGGAGAATGAAAAAGAGTTTGATTATGTCGTAGGAGCTCAGCTATCTGGTTTTGACCGAATGGTAAAGCTCACTGAAGCACCAATGATAATAATAGAAGGTGATGAATATCTGAGTAGTGCTATAGATAGAAGGCCTAAAATGCTTCTATATAAAGCCACATCTGCAATTATTACAGGGATAGCCTGGGATCATATCAATGTTTTTCCAGATTATGAAGGCTATGTCCATCAGTTTAGACTGTTTTTAAATGACTTGCCTGCTGATGGGAAGGCGTTTTACTATGAAGGAGATTCTAGCTTGAGAAAGTTGATAGAAGAAAAGGAGACAGGGGCTCGATGTATACCGTATAGCCAAGTAGAAATAGAAGAAGATAGTACAGTGGTCTTGGGTAATAAATCCTATGAAATGCAATTGATCGGAGCTCATAACTATCAGAATATGAAAGCTGCGCAAAGAGTCTGTAACGATTTAGGTCTTTCTGGTAAGCAGTTTTTTAGAGCTATGAGTACATTCAAAGGTGCAGATAAGCGACTAGAGTTTATTAAAAATAAAAAGGATAGGGCTGTACTTATTGATTATGCACATGCGCCCTCAAAAGTAGAAGCAGCTGTCAAAGCGGTAAAAGAACATTGGCCTAAAAGGACGTTAATTGCAGCATTAGAATTACATACATTTAGCAGTCTTAATAAAGAGTTTATTCCCCATTATAGACATGCGTTCGATCCAGCAGATGTAGCTATAATATTCTATAGCCCTCATACCCTCAAGATGAAGGATATGCCAGATATATCATATGAATGGTTAGAACAACAAATTGCTCATCCTAAGCTTAAGATTTTTACGGAGAAGTCTGAACTTGTCAAGTATTTAAGCGGTCTCAATTATAAAAACACAAATTTGCTAATGATGAGTTCTGGAACTTTTGATGGTTTCAATCTGAGTAAAGATGGCGTAAAAATCTAACAAATTTATTCGCAACCTAGATCCAATATACTGGCTTGATCCGCGTTTGGAAAACATTGGCCAGAGAGTACGGTAGTAGGTTCATATCTTTTAAGATCAGGATCTTGTAATGCATTATTCAAGAAAGCGACTAAATGATCCTTTTCTTCATCAGTAAGATTCAGTGCGTTAAATTTAGACGAAATTAGATCTTGAGAAACACGAGGATTTTCTGATACTGCTAAGTTTTTGTAATCGACCAGATCTCGTAAACTTTCTTTGCTTGCTCCATGAAAATAGAAGTTAGCACCTTGCAGATTGTAAATTCCAGGTACTCTAAATTTGAAATTATCTTCTTCTTTTAATGTGAATCCTCCTCGACCAAGATTTCTTCTGTCGTTAGGCGAAGTGTTATAGGATGGTATTTGATCCATATCATTCACTCCTAAGGCATGAAATTCTGAAGAGCCTAAGTTTTGGTTGTAATGACATTGAAAGCATTGTGCTTTATCAAAGAACAAAATAGCACCATTCTTTTCTTCATATCCCAGCGCTTCTCTATCTCCTTTGAGCCACTCTTGAAATGGAGCTTTATTTGAGAGGATCGTACGTAGATAGGCAGAAAAAGCTAATGAAGCCGTCATAGTAGTATATCGCTCTTCTTCAGGAATATCATTGAAAACTAGATCGAAGATGCTAGTGTAACCATATTCATCAAGTATCTCTTTGTTGATTGTAATTCTATGAGAAATTAGGCCTTCCATATTCTGTGTTTCTATGGCTTCAAATCCCAAATGGTTTCTTTCTGTATCTTCACGTAGATCCCAAACTTCTTCGGTTCCTTCATTTACTCCTCCACCTCCAAATTGGCCATTCCAAAAGGTATTACTTACATAAGCCACATTGACAAGAGATAGGGGTCTAGCACTTTGTACATCCAACTCCTCGTCCGCATAATCTGTATTTTTAACTCTATCTTCTCCAAGTATTCCATAATTAGATCCGCCATCAGCTATACCTTGAAAATTGCCAGGTCTAAATCCCGCTTCAGATAAATGACAGCTGGCACATGAGTAAGTTCCCTTTCCAGATTCTTGGACGGCATCTTGAGCTAGACCAGTATCAAAGAATAATAGTTTACCTAATTCTACTTTTTCCGCGGAAAGAGTATTTTTAGGATCTTGAGGAATTAGATGCCAATCATTTTCATTGGGCAAAACATAAAAATCCGTTGTGCCGTCAGGAGAGGCGGCTATGATCTTGGATTCTAATTGATTATCCAGTTCCACTAGAGTAGGCATTCTATCTTTGGTGCATGCATGTAGCACCAGAAGTAGACCAAATGTTACAAAGGCTGCTAATCTTATTTTCATTATTTAATACTTCTTAATGGTAAAGCTAAAGTTGCAAATATAATCGTTTTTGATTACATATGATAAAATAATTTAATATGTTTGTAATTCACTATCAGTGACATTAAACAGGTATTGACCGATTATTGAATTTTTGTAAATTAAAGTGATAACACTTTTGTTTACTAGACAAACAATTACTTTTGCAAAAATAGGTAATAGTTTACTATTTGTAAATGAGAAATTCTAGTATTCTATTTTTGGTAGGATTTCTTAGATTTTTGGAAAATTGAATTAACAACAACAATTAAAATGAAAGCAACACTTTTAGTATTAGCAGCAGGGATGGGATCTCGTTATGGAGGATTAAAACAAATGGATGCATTTGGCCCTAATGGCGAGACAATTATTGATTACTCAATCTATGATGCCATAGATGCAGGATTTGCTAAAGTGGTGTTTATTATTAGGGATTCTTTCAAAGCAGCCTTCGAAGAGGCTTTCACAAAGAAATTTGAAGGTAAAATAGAGGTAGCATTTGTTTGTCAAGAGTTAGATAAGCTTCCTGAAGGTGTGAGTTGTCCACCGGATAGAGCCAAGCCATGGGGCACAGGTCATGCCGTATATGTAGCCAAAGATGAGATTGATGGCCCATTCGCCGTTATTAATGCGGATGACTACTATGGTCAGGATGCTTATAAGGTATTAATGCAATATTTCCGTAGCAATGAAGGAGCGACTAATCCAAACTATGCCGTAGTAGCATATTATTTAAGCAATACATTATCAGATCACGGTACGGTAAATCGTGGAGTTTGCTATTCGGATCTTAACGGTAATCTGGAAAAAGTAGTGGAGAGAACTAAAATCCAAAGGGAAGAAGATGGAGTGATTCGATTTCCTCATGATGACCATTCACATGAATTAGCAGATGATACCTTGGTAAGTATGAATATGTGGGCATTCTATCCTAGTTATTTTGAGTATTGTGAATCAGCGCTTTATGAGTTCATTAAGGCAAGAGGGACTGAAGAGAAATCAGAATTTTATATACCTGCCTTAATCGATGAATTAATACAAAACCAGGTATTGAATGTCAAAGTATTGGATACCACAAGTCAATGGTTTGGGGTGACCTACCAAGATGATAAACCAGTTGTTATTCAAAAATTAAATAAGTTGATCGATGAGGGTGCATATCCTAAAAATCTATGGGCATAATTCAGAAAAAACTTTCAATATGTAGGACAGCGGGTATGCAGTTGTCCTATTTTTTTGCGTCATAAACAAACACGGGTCCTTGTTTGTATCCACTTCCAGATGTGATTTTTCGAGAGCTCCGTTTCTCAAAGTTGCTAATAAAGATTTGCGAAGTGGTACTATCCGCTTTAAAATCAAGTTGTCCATCAAAGGCAATCCATTTTCCATCTAATGATATATCATGCCATATAGCCTTAATATTTCCACGAGTGAGTTTTTTGGTTTCTGCTCCTTTAGTATTTACAGAATTGATAATGGACTTTTCGTTATTACTAGATGAATAACTAATTCTATTTTCAATATCATTCCATCTAGGCGGTCCGGCATAATATTGAAAATGGCCAAACGTTTTTCCATCTTTGGGGTATGTGGATAATTGCCTTTTCGACTTAGTTTGTAGATCGTAAATATAGAGTTCTGCCTTATGTGCCTCATTAAGGTCGCCGTTATATCCTCTAAAAACTATTTGATTGCCGTCCGCTGAAAAACAAGGATCATTAAAGTAATCCATTTCAGGGTTCACCTTAGCAATAAGATTTCCGCTTCTATCTATGATTTCGAAGGGAGTATTTGTATCTCCCTTAGGTTTAATGATTAATTCCTTGCCGTCATTTCGACTATCTACCCAACTATCTTGCACTAATGTGTTGCCTATTTTTTTCCACTCAGTTCCAGTGGAGTTAGTTTCATATAGAAAGTAACATTGCGCACAAGTATCGCGGTCCGAGATTACGAAGAGTTTATCATTATATGCACTGTATACCCAATCAAGACAATCGTTGTTTGATATATTTTGGTGTTTACTGCCTTTAAGATCGGTAACGAAGATGTCGTAGTTGTAAGTACTAGGATCGACTAATACATTATAAGCTATAAGTGTATCTAGAGTTATCTTTTCAGTATTTTCTTTATGAATAGAGTCGGTCTTGCAAGCAGAAAAGAAAAATAGGACTACGGCTATGGGTGAGAGGAATTTGTACATCTTACAAATATAAAAATGAAAAGCACTATTGTCTTTTCGATCTAATGCAAAAAAGAAAAGAGGTTGATCTTTATCAACCTCTTTTTCCAAAAAAAAGCATGAAAAAACTATTTACATCTTAAGCTCTCTTGAAGAGCGATTTTTTTACCTGTTTTTATGCGATAAGTTTCGTGTTTCGCATGTATACTATATAGATGAAGAATTTGCTCATTTTGTTATGTCGGCTTAGTTAAGATTTTACTAAATATTGATAACAAGATGTGAAATGGAACTTCAACCAAAGCAAAAAGCCACTGATACAATCAGTGGCTTTTCCGTATTCTCTTTTATATTTTAAGCTTTTATTCCTTGACTCCTGTCATTCCTTCAAACAACCAATTAGCCAAAGCCTGTCGATTCCCTTTTCGTAGAATTCGTTTGTGGTCGTTCTTATTTCTAATATTAGCCAATTCTACGAATACGGCTGGTGGCGCAGTATTTCTCAGCATGTACAGTCCTCGTTCACTTACATAACCATGATAACCTCTACCTTTTTGGTATTTATCGTATTTCGCTTTAAATGTTGACTGTAAGTCGTAAGCTAATTTTTTGCTCGTTTTACTTTTTCCCCAATGGTAGAAAAATACATCTTGACTTTTGGATTCACTCCTTGAATCGATATGAATCATAATAGCTTTTTGAGTTTTGTATCCTTTCTTCTTATATTTTTTATATAAAGAATTAACGGCTTCTGCTCTTTGGTACAATCTCTTTTTTTGATTTAAGGGTATTCTAGATTTCCCCATGCATTTTTCATCTTTATCACAATCGAGATAGTCACCATCTCTAATTCCATCATTATCTTGAATGATCATATGGACAGTGGCACCATGTTGCATTAGATTTCGAGCTAACCTCAAAGCCACATCATAAGCATATTCGTCTTCACATAGGGTAGAAGCGGTGCTAGTACAACAAGCGCCAGGATCTGGCCCACCATGTCCGCTTACAACATAATAAACTTCACCTTTCAATTGATTATCTATGATATTAACATCTTCGTATTTTTTGCCGAAGAGTTTTTCAGTGATCACTCCTTCTTTCTTAGTTTTCTTTTTGGTTTCGATCTTCTCATCATTAATCAATACTCTAGCCGTGGTAGGACGACACTCTAGCAAGTGATGAGGCACCCATAAAATTTTGCTCTTACTATAATGCGTTTTTCTTACGCCAAGCTTAAAAATGGCTTCATTGTACTGTTGTATTTGTATTGCTGTCTCCCAATCGTCTACGTTGATAGTAGATCGAATACTTTTTCCATTGTATTTGTATATCGTAACAGGGAGCTTGTATTTTCTACCGGTAATGAGTTGTGCATTCTTATCGAGTTTATTAATGGTGTAGAAATGATCAATGTTACAAGCGTAACTGCTCAGATGGTACCTCCGAAGTAGAGAATAAACGCCATCACCATTTTTGGCTTTTACAGTATGGAAATTGATGTCTGCGGCAGACACGATCGCAATCTGCATATAGACCATTACTACGGTTAAAATCGATTTGAGCATATGTAGAGTTATTTCTTATTTCCGATGTAGAATACACATCGTTGTACAAAAATACTAAATATTATAAATAATTGTAATATGTAAATACTTTATTACTATAGAATTGTACTGTATTGTTTCTAATCTTCCTGCCCTTTGATATGATTATAACGCATCATAGTATTATTCACATTGTGCTATATTTGTGCGACTCATGAATATTAGCAATATATATACGCTTATAAAGAAGGAATTTGATCTAGAATTTCGCCAATCTTATGCCCTTTGGGGCGTGCTATTGTTTGCGGCATGCACCGTTTTTATTGTATTCAAAGCATTCAATACGTTAGGGGCTTTTCAGTGGAATGTATTGCTATGGATTATAGTGATCTTTTCGGGTATTAATGCGGTTGCTAAGAGTTTTGTACAAGAAAATAAAGAGACATACTTACATTATTACACGCTTTTCGATCCCTTAGAATTGATTCTTGCTAAACTGCTTTACAACTTTATTTTCATGTTGGTTATCATTGGCTTGGTGATCATTCTTTTGACGGTATTTACGATTAATCCTATCAGCGATTGGAGCCTATTTTTAAAGGGGGCTACCTTGGGTGCCTTGGGATTGTCGTGCGTTTTTACTTTTATTGCGGCCTTATCTGGAATCGATAGAAGTGGGACTACGATTATGAGTGTTATGGCATTACCTTTAGTGCTTCCTATTATTTTATTGCTGATAAAGATTACAGCAGTATCCATGCAATTAATGGTAGATACTTCTGTCACCGGAGATCTTATGATATTAGGCGCCATTGATCTCATGATTTGCGGATTGATGTTGCTCCTATTTCCCATTATTTGGAGAAGCTAAGCCTTGTGTAAAACATAGGGCTTCATTCTGAACTTATCGTACAGATTTTGAATTACCTTTGCAGCTATTAATTATTTCAATGAACGAAGCTTATTTGATAAGAGCATTTAAGTCTGTTTCATCAATATTGAACTAAATGAGTAAAAAAGGAAGAGTCTTAGTGGCTATGAGCGGTGGTATCGATAGTACGGTCTCTGCAATGATGTTACATGACGAAGGTTATGAAGTAGTGGGTATTACAATGAAGACATGGGATTATGCTTCCAGTGGTGCTTCGAAAAAAGAGACTGGATGCTGTAGTTTAGATTCTATAAATGACGCTAGAGAAGTGGCCGTGAAGATGGGTTTTCACCACTTTATTGTAGATATAAGGGAAGAGTTTGGTGATTATGTGATAGACAATTTTGTGGACGAATACATCGCTGGACGGACACCAAATCCTTGTGTCTTATGTAATACTCATATTAAGTGGAATGCCTTAATAAAGAGAGCAGATGCAATGGATTGCGAATTCATAGCTACTGGGCATTATGCTGTAATAAAGGAAGAGAATAATCGAAAATTTATTTCTAAAGGAAAAGATGATCGAAAAGATCAATCCTATGTGCTTTGGGGTTTAGATCAAGAATGTTTGTCCAGATCTAATTTTCCTCTAGGTGAATATACAAAGCCAGAAATTCGTCAAATGGCTAAGGATTGGGGGCATGAAGCGCTTTCTAAAAAAGCGGAGAGTTATGAAATTTGTTTCGTTCCTGATAATGACTATAGAGGTTTTTTGAAGCGTAGGGTAGAAGGTCTTGAAGAGAAAGTAGCTGGTGGTAAATTCGTCAGTGTTACAGGTGAGATTATTGGTGAGCATGAGGGATATCCATTTTTTACCATTGGACAAAGAAAAGGACTAGGAAAAGGTTTCGGTAGACCGATGTATGTTACCGAGATAAGACCAGAAGATAATACAGTGGTGCTGGGAGATGTAGAGGATTTGATGCGGAATGGCATGTACGTCGGACAACTGAATATGCAGAAATTTGAGTCCATCACAGAACCTACTGAACTCGTAACACAAGTGAGATATAATAGTAGTGGTTCGCTTAGCCGAATATCTGAAAAAGGGGATCAAATGGAAGTAGAGTTTTATACTAATGTGAAGGGAATTGCTCCAGGCCAATCTGCTGTTTTCTATGATGGTGACGATGTAGTTGGAGGAGGTATTATTAATAGAAGTCTGTAGCAGCCAATATTTTATAAAGGTTTTGAGTTATATGAGATATTGAATAGATTTGAAATGCGAAACAAAATGAAACAACTATTATTTCTGCTAGGTTTTACGATATTGATTTTTTCATGTAGCGAGGAGAGCATAGCGCCACAGCCAGCTGATGATCAGTCTGATCTCTATCCTTTATCACTAGATAAAACTTGGATTTATCAGACGGATAGTATTGTCTACAATTTCCAATTAGGAACTACAGATTCATTGAGTGGCTTTATAAAAGAAGAGATAACTGATGTTTTTGAGTTAGCTGATGGATCTTTAAATTATGTAATTGAACGCTCCTTCAGAAGGCACCAAGATAGCCCTTGGACCAATACGGACACTTATTCTGCTAGTATTATTGATAATAAAGCGACTCGCAATGAGGAAAACCTTAGATTCGTAAAATTGCTCCTTCCACCAACGGTTGGTCAAGAATGGGATGGAAATCAGTTTTTTGACGAATCTATTCTTGTTAATATTAACGGAGAACTGTTAGAAGTATATAAAAACTGGGGATCTAAAATCCTAAGTGTAGGAGAGAATGTCACAGTGAATGGTGTGGAGTATAGTAATACGGTAGAAGTCTTGTTAGTAGATACTGAAAATGGGATTGAGAAAAGATATGCGAAGGAAATATACGCTTTAGGGGTAGGTCTTATTCATAGAGAAATGATCATTATTGATTCTCAAGATATTGCCTCCGGATTGCCTATTATTGAAAGGCCAGAAAAAGGCTTCGTATTACAGCAACGGCTAATCGAATCATTCTAATGCTAAAAGACTTTGTTGAGATAGGTAAATTAGGAAAGCCTTTTGGTGTTCATGGCAAATTGAAAGTTAGCTGCGACGATCAAATCCTTGAAGTACTCAAAAAGAGAAAAGTCTTCTTCTTAAAGCGTGGGGCACATTACATTCCATATTTTATAGAATCTATAGAAGAAAGCCATGATACCTTGGTTAAAATAGAAGATTTGGACGACCCTCAAGATGCAAAAACTTGCAGTGGGAATACACTTTACCTTCCTGTTGAAGATCTTCCAGAATTAAAAGATAAGCCAGGCTTATATTTCTCTGTTTTAAAGGGTTTTACCGTATTTGATCAAAATTCGAATAAAATTGGAGATATTTTTGAAATAATATCTATGCCTCAACAAGAGCTCGCAAATGTAAGGATGCTTAGTGGAGACGAAGTTTTAGTGCCTTTGCATGAATCTTTGATTCTTGAAATCGATCCAGATCAACTAGATGTACATATTCAGATTGCAGAAGGTTTGCTTGATATTTAGTGTTTTTTATTACCTCACAACGCTAATAGGGCAACTGATTAGTTCGTTTTTGCAAGTTACATTACATAATTCAATAATTAAATTGCCGTACTCTTAGGGGTACCGTTACTTTGTAGGTGTCTTTAGCACGTGTGCTAAGTGATATTCTATTCTTAC
>CALBEE010000078.1 GCA_937927575.1 uncultured Saprospiraceae bacterium
TGGAGCTGGATATTACGAGCAAGATGCGATCACGGATGTAATGAAGGATAATGAATCGAAAAACCATTATTTCTTCTTACCCTTGATATTTGGCCTGTTTGGATTGTTGTTCCATGTTCGGAATAATCCAAAAGAATTCAGTGCCATCATGATACTATTCTTGATGACAGGATTGGGTATTATAATATACTCCAATCAACCTCCGAATGAACCTAGAGAAAGAGATTATGTATTGGTGGGCTCCTTCATGACTTTCTGTATATGGATTGGTATGGCTGTGCCTGCGTTATATTCAATATTCAAAGAAAAAATATCTCTGCCAAGTGTTGGCGCAGCTGGAATAGCAGCAATAATAGTACTGTCAGCGCCAGTAATTATGGCTTTCCAAAATTTTGATGATCACAATAGAGCAGATCATACTTCATCTAGAGATTATGCTTCTAACTTCCTCAATAGCGTAGACGAAAATTCTATCATATTTACGTATGGAGATAATGATACCTACCCACTTTGGTACGCCCAAGAAGTAGAAGGTATCCGTAGAGATGTGAGAGTAGTAAACCTAAGTCTGATAGCAGTAGATTGGTATATCAATAAGCTCAGAAACAAAGTAAATGACTCGCCTCCGATAAAGCTTACCATACCTGCTGAAGGGTATAGAGGGAAGAATAAAAATCAAGTTTACTTCGCAGCAGAAGCAGGGATAGAGAATAATCCACAAGTGCCTATCGACGGTATACTTAGATATATGAATGATCCTCGTAGTATACGTGATGATAGAGCAGGAAATAGATTTAATACTTTACCGACGCGTAACATATTTATACCCGCTAATACAGATAAGCTTATTGCAAACGGACTATTGAATACTTCTGATACTATCAATAGAGTAGGAAAAATCCCTATTAAATTTGCAGATAGTAAAACATACATCCTGAAAGATGAAGTAGCTATTTTGGATGTAATCGGCTCTAACTTTGCTGATAGAGCTATTTATTTTGCAGTGACTTGTAAAAATGATAAGCTACTCGGTCTCAATGACTACATGCAGATGGAAGGATTGGGTCTTAGGCTAGTGCCGTTTAACAGTGGGTCAGATCGAAACCTACCAGGACTATACGGAAGTGGACGTTTGGATGTGGAAAAGACATTTGAAAATGTGATGACCAAATGGAAGTGGGGTAACTTTGATGCGGTTGATACTTATGTAAACGATAGCTATGGAGCAGAAGTGACCGCTATGAAGGTAATCATGCTAAGACTATCTTCTAGATTGACGGAGATGAGAGATGGCGAAAGAGCTGCTCAAGTAGCGAATAAATACTTCGAAGCATTCCCTCATAATAATTTTACTTATGACGCGAGTATTATACCGTTTATCAATGTATTAGTAAGGGCAGAGAAGTACGAAGATGCCAAGAAACACATTAGAATATTAGCTACAGCTACTAGTCAGAATATGTTATTCTACGAGTCTCTTGATAGTGATGATTTAGCAAGTTCTTGGCGTGATGATATGAGGTATGATTTGAGATCAGTAAATGATCTGCTAGCTATATCATCTCAAATGCAAGATCCTGATTTCCTTAAAGAAATGGAAGGATTGCTTAAAGAGTATATGCCCTCTCAAACACCTATAAAAAATTAGATAATACCAATACGAACGTTAAGTATTAAACTCATTTTAACCCAAATATTAAGACAACAGGAATGAAAATATCAATAGGTTGTGATCATGCTGGATACGAATACAAAGACAACATCGTCAAGTATCTTGAAAAATTAGGACACAAGGTTACAGATCACGGAACACACGGACCAGATTCAGTTGATTATCCTGATTTTGTACATCCAGTAGCGGAGGATATCGAGAGTAAAAAGGCTAATTTTGGTATCTTGATTTGTGGAAGTGGTAATGGAGTATCTATGACTGCTAACAAGCATCAAAAGGTACGAGCAGCACTTTGTTGGTCTACCGAAATAGCTAAACTAGCAAGACAACATAACAATGCAAATGCGATCTCTATTCCTGCTAGATATGTATCTAAAAGATTAGCTACTAATATGGTCAAAGCGTTTTTGGAAACAGAGTTTGAAGGTGGTCGACATAAGAGAAGAGTAAACAAGATGAGCTGCTAAGTAGTGTATAATGTAACAATCAATATTTTTGGAAAGATTGGCTCGAGTAATATCAGTCAATCTTTTCGGCTTTATAATACAATGAATATCATGAGAATAGAAAAAGTACTATCGATAGCTGCAGTCATACTCTGTACGCTACAGTTGAATGCTCAATATGTAAGTGGCGTATCACTTCCGACTGGAGATGCGGTCTATGTTACAGATACTAGTGATGTATCTGTATTGTTAGCTAATACGATTACAGCTGAAGATATGAGAGATCATCTCACGATTTTAGCGTCCGATGAATTTGGTGGTAGAGAGACTGGCTATCCAGGAAATGATATGGCGGCCGAGTATATCTCTGGACACTTTAATTCTCTTGGGGTACCTAAGATTATGGATGGAGATTACTACCAAGATGTAGCATTTACATATACGAGTTGGGTGGCAAATACAGTCACAATTAATGGTAATGATTATAAAGGTGCGAAGGACTTTATAGCGTTTCCGGATAAGACAGGTAATGCCTCATTTCAAGCGAAAGAAGTATTGTATTTGGGCTATGGAATTGATGATCCTGAGTATAGCGATTATAAGAAAGTAAAGGTAAAAGATAAGGTGATCTTGATCAATAAGGGGGAACCTATGAAAAAGGATAGCAGCTATTGGCTTACTGGTACTAGTGAACCATCAAGCTGGACAGGAGATATGGATAGGAAACTAAAAGCCGCTAAAAAGCATGGTGTGAAAATGGTCCTCATAATCGAGGATGGATTAAGAGAAATGGTGGGCAAAAATCGCAGAAAGTTATTAGGCCCAACAGTTACACTTACTAATGGATTGGAAGATAATCCTGAGATAGCTAATCACCTTTATATCTCTTCGACTATGGCAAGAGATATCATTGGGGACAAAGAAAAAAAAGTAATCAAGTCGAGAAAATATATTACTAAAAAAGGTAAAAACTGTGATACGAAACTGAAGCCACTATTTGAAGTGAATCAGGAAAGAAAATCTACAGTACTATTAGGCAGAAACGTATTAGGCTTTTTCGAAGGTACGGACCTCAAAGATGAGATTATAGTAGTGTCAGGCCATTACGATCATATCGGTAAGAAAGGAGAAGTAATCTACAATGGTGCTGATGACAATGGATCAGGAACTACAACTGTATTAGAGATTGCGGAAGCCTTAGCTATCGCAAAAAATATGGGACAGTCACCTCGAAGAAGTGTGCTCTGTCTATTGGTCACTGGAGAAGAAAAAGGATTGTTGGGATCATATTATTACTCTGAAAATCCTGTGTTTGATGTTAACAAAACAGTGGCTGATGTGAATATAGATATGGTAGGTAGAGTAGATAAAAAGTACAAAGACAATCCAAATTATATCTACGTAATTGGATCTGATAGACTAAGTACAGACTTACATAATATCAATGAAAAAGCAAATAATACATATGCTGGCCTTACTTTAGATTATACCTATAATGATGAGAATGACCCTAATAGATATTACTTCAGATCGGATCATTATAACTTTGCAAGATTAGGAATACCATCGATATTTTTCTTTAATGGTGTACACGAAGATTATCACCAAGCAGGCGACACAGTAGATAAAATTAATTTTGATAAAATGCAAAATGTAGGTCGTCTAATATTTCACACCGTGTGGGAACTAGCCAATAGAAATGATAGGATAGTTGTAGATGGAGAAGTTAAAGCTGGAGGTAGATA
>CALBEE010000079.1 GCA_937927575.1 uncultured Saprospiraceae bacterium
TTAGCTTCTATTGGTGGGTTTGTAGCTGCTGATAATGCGACTATAAATTTTTTAAAACATAATGCACGATCATTGATCTTTTCGGCAAGTATTGCTCCTGCCAATGCTGCTAGCGTAATTGCGGCCTTAGATCTTATACAAGAAGAACCAGAACGCATCGAAAAATTATGGCGTAATACTTATCATGCCATGGAAAGACTCAAAGCGGTTGGTTTTGATATTGGACATACAGTCACACCAATAATCCCAATTTATATTAGAGATAATAATAAGACATTTTTGCTCACAAAAATGCTACTCGAAGAAGGTGTGTTTGTAAATCCTGTAGTATCGCCTGCTGTACCTAGTGAATCCTCATTAATTAGATATTCATTAATGGCTACACATTCAATGGAGCAGATAGATCAATCGATAGATAAGATTACGAAGATTGCAAGGAAATTGGATATTCTGAAATCAGTAATGATATAATTATGGGATTTGAACTGGTGCAGGTATTTGACAAGAAAGGTAAAAAAGCGTTTGTCAATTTTCCTCACGATTTGTATGCAGATGATCCCAATTATGTACCAGAAATATTCATGGGTCAAATGGATATTTTAGATGAAAAGAAATATCCATTTTTCGAATATGGAAGTGCAGAATTCTGGATCGCTTATCAAGACGGTACTGCTGTAGGAAGAATTGCAACAATCGATAACACAAACTATAATAAACACTTTAATAGCAAAACTGGCTTTTTTGGTTTTTTTGATTGTATCCATGATAAAAATGTAGCTCATGCTTTATTGGATAAAGCAAAAGACTACGCAGAAGCAAGAGGCTTCAATAAAATCATTGGACCGACCAATTACTCTACAAATGAAACGGCAGGGACATTAATTGATGGATTTCATGAGCCTCCCAAAATCATGATGACCTATAATGCTCCTTATTACCAAGAGCTACTAGAGAGTTATGGCTTAGGTAAAGAAATGGATCTGTATGCTTATCAACTTCCGGTAAAATCAGTATCGAAAAAATCACTAAGATTGGCAGATGCTTTTGAAGAAAGATTAAATCGAAAAGGAATTATAATTAGAAATTTCAGAAAAAAAGATATCATCAGGGAAGCTGCAGGTATGATGGAAATCTACAATCATGCTTGGGATGAAAATTGGGGATTTGTACCCTTTACAGAAGCTGAGTTTGAATTTCTACGTAACGACCTGAAACTATTAGTTGATGAAGACTATACTTTTATCGCAGAAAAAGATGGTAAGATGATTGGTTTCGGATTGACGCTTCCTGATATCAACGAAATATTAATCAAGAATAAAAGAGGAAAATTATTTCCATTGGGTATATTCCGATTATTGTTTGGCAAAAAGAAAACCAAATGGGTCAGGGTACTCGCATTGGGCATATTACCTGAATTTCGTAAAATGGGAATAGAGGCAGTATTTTTCGCGAAGAATATAAAGGAATCCCAGCGAAGAGGCATCCAAGGTGGAGAGGCAAGTTGGGTATTAGAAAGCAATACAGAAATGGTCAATGCTGCAGAACGCATGAATGGAATTCGCTATAAGACTTATAGGTTATTTAGTAAGGCGCTGTGATTTGTGAATGGTGATTCGAAATCTGGAATTTGGAATTTGGAGTTTGGAGTTTGGAATCTGAAATTTGGAATTTGGAATTTGGAATTTGGAATTTGGAATTTAAGAACATTATTTCTTTGAGTTAAAGTTTTAATTATGAAAAGAATAGTACTGGTATTGCTAGTTGTAAAAGGAATTTTCTTTTTATGGTATTTCTTGTTTAAAAACAAGAACTCTAAAAAGGAAAATATTCGCGCCAAAGAAAATGAAATTGCGTATGAGCAATTAACTAATAAGATAGTAAATATTTCAAAATTAGAAGCCTGTAAAGTACAATACCCTTTCGCTAATTGGAGACGTAAAAATACCGAATATGGAATGTCACAATATACTCAGGAGAACTGCGAATCGATAGAACTAATCTTTGATGAATTAATAGCTGATTTGAAAACATTAGCCGCCGATGCTACAGCGGAAGACAAGGTGTTACTCTTTAAGTATGCAGTAATGAATACCAATACACTCAATTATAGAATTGATGATTTAATAGAAACTGGAGAGCGAGAAGACCTATGCGAACTATTTGATCATATTACCATTGCCGCAGGTTTAGAACCAGAAGAATTTGCTGATGGCGAAGGGATAGCTGACGAATGGAGGGAGTGGTAATCTGTATTTAATATAAAAATCTACCTTACTAAAGTTAGATCTCTTCCAATATTTAAATTCTATTTTTTTCAAAATTATAATTTCACCCATTTAATTAAATTACTACCCTTCTTATCGACAATAGATAAAAGATATAACCCTGGTGCCAAATGGCCTAAATCTGTATTTATGGATTGATTATTATCATTAACATATTTCCTGATTAACGTACCATTCGAATTGTATATTTCCATATGATAAGGCAACACAGATTCGAGTGGTGTTACGGTCAGCTCACCATAACTTGGATTGGGAACAGCACTGTACTTATCTTTTAATTTAAGCTCATCAATTGTCGAAACCATTTCATCAATGATCACAACTATATTTTCCCCAACTTCATTACAATCTGACTCGACAGTTACAAACAAACTGACTTCTTCGTTTACTTTATCTTGATCGCCAAAAACATAATTCGTTGATTCTGTATCTAAATCTGTAAACGTGCCATCGCCGCTACTTGTCCACAATATCCCTTCTGTAGTATTTATAATGGACGATATAGCTAGAGTATCTACATTAGGTTCGACACGAATCGTATCATCAATCACAATCTGTGGAGACGCAAATATTTGGGTGTTGGTTAGGTTAGAAGTTAGTGTGGTGAGTCCACCATTTATAGGGTCAGGTACATTACTTAGATTTGCACTACTGCCAACAATACCATCAGAAGGCCAAATTCCTAAACTCGCATCTAATGAAAAACTTGCTACTGTATTCGCATCTACTTGACTGATAGTAAACTCTGCTACAGTTCCATCTAAATCAACATCAGAAATAGACAATCCATGTTGATCGTATGTTTGATACACCCAACTTGCAGGCATAGATACTTCATCTAAAAATGTCAATCCTTGTAACGGAATGTTCATTTCATTATTGATGGTGTAAGTATAAATCAAAAACCCATCGTCGCACGATTCGTCTAGATTGACTGATTTTGTAAATTCTATAACTGATGATGGACAATTAATAGTACCGTCGATTATTACATCTTCATCAGTGGAGTTGGAACCAATGTAATCGTAGTATACTTGATTAGCCATAAGTGGTGTGATCGGTGACTTACCTCTAAGAGTAACATTTTGATTTCCATAATAATTGAAGGAAGCATCGGCAGCATCATAACTATATATAATAGATACACAACATCCTTCAGGTATATTGTATGCGTCATTTACCTCTGTCGAACATCCATTATCATTGACAACGCTACTAATCAATTCAAAATCATTTGGAACTTCAAGTAGAACCTCCACCCTATATGCATCTACTTCACTTATATTGCATACATTGACCGTATAATTGACGGTAGTATCGCAAGCCGGTATTGGAGTTGTACTATACATAGACGCTTGCAAAGTAGCTACTTGATCTACACAGAATCTTTCAGAATCAATATTATTAGAATAAGCTAATTCGGATAAATTTGTAATGGGAAATTGTAAGGGCGCTGTAGATGACCCGTCATCATTAAAAACCGCATATATTTCACTAGGACCATTTACTGGTAGAGTTATGGTAAAGGTCTCAACAGTACCTATTGAAATCGCACAAGGAACTTGCCATGTCAATAAATGTGTGGCACCAAATAAATTAGGATCGTTATGATAAAAAGTGACACTAGTACCTGCGGGAATAGAGAGTTCTCGTAAAGCTTCTAATGTAAATGTAAGGTCTATAAACTGAGGGTTAGGACAATCGTCTAATGTCACAATATCGACAATCTCTATTGCTCCATCTCTATTGAAATATGCAGTAGCGGAACTTCCAGGATCTATTGGGCAGACATATAAATTGATTATATTTTTTGCTAATTCTTGCATAAGTTCAGAATATGCTGGCGCACCAGGAGCAAGCACATTTACAGAAGCGACTTCTTTAAGAATTTCTCTTACTTTCTCAGAAGAAAATGCACCGTCGAAAGCAACCGTCACTATATGATAACCATCTGCTTTGAATTCATCTGCCAATGCTATCAATGAAGGTGACACTTGACCTAAATATCCATCTGTTGACAATACCAGCACCTTTTCTACACCTTCTCTTGCTTCAATATCTAGATAGTCTTTACCAAATTGCATCGCTTCATGCGGATTAGTCCCACCATTAAAAACCCTTTCTAAATTGATATAATTTTGAATATCTGAATGGTCTCCTGTAATAGGTATTCTTATAGCCTGATCACTTGCAGACGACCATTCAATTATTCCTACTCTACTATTTTCACTATCAACACCTACATTGATCTCATTTATAAAATCAACAAAAAACTGCTTTGACTCGGTATATTCTATTGCATCTACAGATCCTGATACATCGTTAAGAATGACTATATCCAAAGGTTCTTGACATGGAAAAACCGCAATAGTCTCGTCCAATAAAACTACCTCAACATCTTGCACTTCACCTACTGCATCGATTACTTGTATCATGTATTCACCATGGATAAGATTAGGTAAAGAGAATGTCTTAGTAGTAATATTACTTTCCGCTCCAGAACTAGGACCAGTCCAAGATAAAGAGTAAGGAAGAGTACCACCTGAAACTTCAACTTCTATAGCTCCATTACTTAGGCCATTAGAACTATTAGTGCTTTGGATTTCTATAATTTCAAAAATAGATCCATCAATAGCAGATAGTACGATACCTTCCTGTATCGCTGAATCTATTGAACCGTTGGTCACTGTAATATTATAAGTTCCTTCTACGAGCATCCCAATATTGAAGTAGTCTTCATTACTAACTCCTGAACCAACTAAACCATCTTCCAATTGCTCCCATTCATAAAGGAAAGGAATATCATCATACCCTTGGACCAAAATAGATAATTCTCCATTAGCTACACCAATGCAAGGCGGTTGTGCGCCTACTAGTATCTGCAATTCACAAACATCGTTAAGTATTTCTTCTTTGGTATTGCAACCAAATGCGTTAAATTGAATAGCAGTAAAACCTTCAACTCCATCAGGATCTGACAACAGATCTTGGATTCCACAACCATTTGCCAACGAAAAATTATACCTAACAGCAAAATCTCCTTCAACTAAAGTAAGATTTGACAAGCCATCTAAATCGATAATAGCATCATTATGTTCAATTTTAAAGTCGTTCTCTACTGTCGTTAGACTTGACAAATTAATGCGAGTCAAATTAGAATTGTTTTCAATTGTGACATTATTAAACGAGGTAATATTATGTAAACCTGTAAGATTAGTAAGAGCATGATTATCTATTATTTCAATAGAGGCAGAATGATTAAATGGCATAAACGTTAAATCATCAATATTTGACAATCCAGCGATGCTAACAAGGGATGGATTATTTTCTATAATAATATCCCCACCAACAGAAAGAGTATTCTGAAAGCCGTCCAAATTTGTAAGTATTGTATTATCAGAAATAATAATTCCTCTATATAATTCGGTAAGCCCAGAAAAGCCATTTATGTTTGTGAGAGAAGTGTTTTCAACCAGATAAATTCTTTTACATGAAGCGAGACTCGAAAAGCCATCTATATTTGTTAGAGAAGGGTTATTAGTTATAGAAATACTTCCTGCTTCAGTAATACTTGAAAGACCATTAACATTTACTAATGAAGCATTATCTTCTATTGAAAATCCGCCTCCGATAAAAGTTAAGGATACTAATTCTTCTAAACTTATAAGCTGATCATTATCAGTAATTGACAAATTACCAGTTACTGATGTAATACTTGGAAAACCAGATAAATAAACAAGCGAAGGATTTCCATAAATTCTCATATTTCCACCCATCGAGGTGATATTCGACAAACCTTCTAGATTAGTAAGTGAGCTGTTAAATACTATTTCTATACCTCCACCTACTGTATTTATACTAGATAAATCAGACAATGTTGAAATAGAGGGCAAACTAACTAACCTAAGACTACCGTTGACAGCTGTTATATTGGATAAACCCTCTAGAGAATTCAAATCAAGATTGCCAACTACCTGTAAAGTACCACCTACTTCACTGAGATTTGTTAAACCATCTAAAGTAATAAGTTTAAAATTTCGTTCAATTATCAAAGAACCGCTTACTGAGTTGATATTAGATAATCCATCAATATTAATAAGTTCATCGTTTTCAGAAATCTCTAGATCATTTATATCTGAAGCTAAATTAGATAAACCATCTAAACTCTCAAGAGTACTATTATTATGCAAAAGAATATTATTTCCTATTGAAGTAATACCAGATAAACCATCAATATTTGGAAGTATCCGATTGTAAATTAAAGTAAAATCACCTCCTACAGTACTAATATGAGATAAGCCGTCTACATTAGTAAGACTATAGTTGTACCCTATATATAGTTGCCCATCAACAGAAGTAATATTTGACAAATTTGATAAATCTACTATGTCACTATCTGTAATGGTAGAATATTCTCCGATGATCAAATCTCCATCGATTGACGTGACATTTTGATCAAAAGCATCCACGTCGGATTGAGATAATAAAATGACATCTTGTCCATTGACAACAAATGAAGAAATAATCAACTTAAACAAAAAAAAATATCGAATAACATTCATAATTCTAATTTTATATTCTAAAGCTACAAAATAAATCAGATATTGGGATGCAATGGTTGACAGTAAAAAAACATTAATCACAGGAGCTTCTGGCTTTGTAGGAGGCTTCTTAATAGAAGAAGCAATCTCCAGAGGCTTGGTAGTGTATAGCGCGGTACGTAAGAGTAGTAATACAGAGATACTCGATCAATTAGATACTACCCTAGTCTACTTCGATTTTGAGGATATAGAAGCGATGGCTAATATTCTCAAAGAGGGTCAGTATGATTATATCATTCATAATGCTGGTTTGACTAAAGCAAAGGCTAAAGAAGCTTACTTTAAAGTAAATGAGCAATATCTAAAAAATCTAATTGAAGCCATCAGGAAAGCAGACTTACAGCTGGATAAATTTCTATTTGTAAGCTCTCTGGCGGCATATGGTCCAGCCGACAAACAAACCTCTGGAATAGTAAGAAACGACTCCTCTCCTCACCCAGTGACCCATTATGGACGAAGTAAG
>CALBEE010000080.1 GCA_937927575.1 uncultured Saprospiraceae bacterium
TGGCAAACAAGTCAGTAGTACCACTAATACAAGTTGGTTCAATATTTTGGCTAGTAGGGTCATGCCTTAGCATATATTCTCTTTCTGAAGGTAAGCATAATAAATCAATTGGATCATTAAATACATTAACACTAACTTTATAACAAGCAAATCATTCTTTTTGAAATTTGAAATATCACCTTTATAATATTCGATCATATGGGAAGTAAAAAAATCATTTATCAAACTAAAAGACTCATCCTCAAACCTACTGATATTGAAGATGCTGCCTTTATATATGAGTTACTCAATAGTCCAGGATGGCTTAAAAATATAGGCGATAGAAATGTGCATTCTACCGAAGCAGCAGCCCAATATATTCAAGATCGTATGCTCAAGCAATATGATAAAATAGGATTTGGCAACTATACAATCATAAGAAAAAAGGATCAAGTAAAAATGGGTACTACTGGTATTTATGTTCGACCTAAAATGGAAAATGTAGACATTGGATTTTCAATGTTGCCAGACTATATGGGCAAAGGTTACAGCTATGAGGCGGCCAAGAAAATGATGTATCTAGCTGAGCATGAATTCAATATTAAAAAAATCACTGCGATTACGACTAAGGAAAATATCGCTTCTCAAAATCTTATTGAAAAACTTGGACTTGAGTATGTTCAAGACATAAAGATGGAAGACGAAATTTTAATGCAATTCTGTTTAATCTTTTAATACTGTACAAGAGAAATAAAAAAAGCGACTACCGATCTAGGTGTGGTAGCCGCAACATAGGGAATCATCCTATAACCGTTCTTTATATATCTTAATTCTAATTATTATCTATTCGTAAATTAAAAATCGCCTGCCTATTAATTGAGATGTGAAAAAAGCCACCTCTCCGCAAAGGTGGCTCAACAAATTGACTAAATTCCAATTGGGATTGAATGCAAAGTTTCAAATTTGGAAAATTTAGAACTTACCTAATTAGGGTAGGCCAATTATATATTCTTAATTTTTCTTGTAGGGTAAGCCACTTCTATTCCTGCTTCTCCGAATGCTTTTTTGATCTCACGGTACGAGTTGAAATACACGTCCCAATATGTTTCGTCAGTAGCATAAGGTCTTACCGCTAGTAATACGTTATTCTCATCAAATTTCTCTATTTCGATCGTAGGCTCATCTGATAATTTAGAAGTCACCTTGTCTAAAGCTCCTTTGATTATTCCTTTTACTTTATCAAAATCCTCTTCGTATGGCATAGCCACATTTAGGTCTACTCTTAATTTTCCGTTAGCCGTTAAGTTGGTCATTATGCCACTAGTAGCGATACCGTTCGGCATGATTACTTTTTTGTTTTCAAGAGTATTGATTACAGTATTAAAAACTTGTATTTCATCAACATGTCCTACCACTCCTTGAATATCTACGAGGTCTCCTACTTTATAAGGCTTAAAGATGAGCACCATAACTCCAGCAGCGAAGTGACTTAGCGTCCCTGACATAGCTGCTCCGATAGCTAAACCTGCACCTGCAATTAATGCAGCAAAAGCAGTGATTTCTATACCTACAACCCCAGCAGCAGTAATAACTACTAGTACTTTGAGAAGTACGCTGATTAATGACTTTAAAAATGGTACTAAATCTGCATCGATTCCTGATTTGGTTAGAGATTTTCCAATCATCTTCGTGATCATGTTCACGATCCAAAATCCAATAATAAGTACTACTAAACCACCAATAATCTTAGGTGACCAAGCTAATACTGTTTCCCAAAGAGCATCTAATTTAATGTTTGACAAATCCATAGTTAGTTGTTGTTTACGGTTAATAATCGGTCTTTCCACTACTGTAAAGACAATAAAATCATCAATGCTGTGTCATGTCAAATAACCAACATTGCCCTTAAGACTTTCTTAAGTATTCCAAGTCACACTCCAATATAGTTTATGTGACGAACGACATCAAACCAGCACTACACTTCATTTCATAAAACAAGCACATAATATTAGATATGCTCCTCACACCAAACATATGACCAAATATTGAAATATTTAACAGTTTTACAGAATTATGTATTGAAAATATCAGTCACACCCCATATTGAAATTAATTTGAATGTATTATAATTTATATTGTTTGACTACCTTGTAAGTTGATAAATCAATCACTCGCTAGACACAAATAACTGATGAAATTAGCCGCAATTGACATTGGATCCAATGCCATAAGATTACAGATTGTGAAAGTTTATAAAGAGAAGAGCCTAGTTAGCTTTAAGCGGCTTCAGTTTTTGCGTTTCCCTTTAAGATTAGGTAAGGATGTATTTGCCGATGGTAAGATCTCCTTCGCGACTCAGGAAAAATTTGTCAAACTCATGGCCACTTTTAAAAATCTAATTGACCTATATGAGGTAGAAGGTTATACTGCTGTGGCAACTTCGGCCATGAGAGAAGCTAAAAATGGGAAGTCGATCAGAGATCTAATTCAAAAAAAGACTTCATTAAAACTAGAAATTATATCAGGTAAGAAGGAAGCTAAAATCCTATATAAGGCAATTATTCCTTTTTTAAAAAGTAAACCTTATATACATGTGGATGTGGGAGGCGGTAGTACTGAACTCAATTTATTCTTGGACAAAAAACTCCTTAAAAGTAAATCGTTTAATATCGGATCTGTAAGAAAATTGCATAAAGAAGAACGAATCGAGACTTTTAAAGAAATGAAAAATTGGGTATCCGGAATGGAGATCTTTAATCAAAAGAATATCACCACGATTGGTACTGGAGGTAATATCAACAAGTTATTCAAAATTGCCAATAAAGAAAAAGGCAACACCCTACCCTTTACAGAATTAAAGGCATTAAGAGCCTATGTAAATGAATATAGTCTCAAAGAAAGAATCTCTCAATTAAAGATGAATCCAGATAGAGCAGATGTAATTATTCCTGCTTCTGAAATCTACCTTAAAGTGATGACCTTCGCCAATAGTGATAGAATCATGGTACCACAAGTTGGACTAAAAGATGGTTTGATTTATGAATTGTACGAAAACTTATCTAATCGCCATTTGGCTGATGTTGCCGTATTGACAAACGAAGATTAACTAGATAAATACAACACATCCAGGAACATAATAAGTGTTAGATTCTATTCTCGACATAGATCAATTATTTACTATATGATTCAAAATGCTTATTTTGGAGTTAAATAAGCTAGGATTTACGGAATATTATTCTTTGGGATACCATTAGAATTCGAGCTTATAAAATATTTATCTAACAAAATTAAAACGAATTATGGGCTTACTTGATGGTGTAAAAGGCATGATGACTAATGCTGTCGTCGATAAAGTGTCAGATGTAATAGGCATCGAAAACGGAATGTTGAAATCAGCAATGAAAATGTTTCTTCCTGCCGTTATTGGTGGAGTAATTAATAAAGGTAGCACTCCAAGCGGTGCTGGCGGATTACTTGATTTATTCAAAAATGGAGGCTATGGCGATGATAATCTAGGTGACCTTGTGGGCGTTCTAGGAAATGAAGAAAAGAGAAGCGGATGGATGGACACTGGTGCTGATCTGCTCGGTAGCATATTTGGCAATAGTCAATCAGGCATAACCGATATGTTAATCAATAAGACGGGTCTTGGAAAAGGAGTAGGAGGAATGCTACTTAAGTTTTTAGCCCCTCTAGTGATCAATAAATTGGCTGGAATAGTCAGTGGTAAAAATTTGGATGCTCAAGGTCTCAGTTCATACTTAAATGATCAGAAATCAGATGTAATGGGTTTAGTGCCAGGTCTTGGAAGTCTATTAGGTAGTGGTGCTTCTCTTAGCAGTGGAGCGACGGCACAGACATCTAATAATGACGAAGGTGGCGGAATGGGCTTCCTTAAATGGTTGCTTCCATTAGCCTTAGCAGGATTGGCATTTTGGTATTTCACTAAAGACAAAGGTGATGCTACAGATACCCAAGAACCTGCAAAAGTCGAAGCTAATAATACTGACAATAAGCCAAGCACTACCACTAAGAAGGTAGAAGTAACGGGCGGCGAAACAACGGTTGTAGGTGCTACGAATGACGGTTCTACAACTACAGAAATTACCACAACTGATTATACCGGTTATGATATAAATGACAACTTGGATATCGTTTCTGGTTCTGGAGCTGTGGTACATAGTTCAGGATCTTATGATGTGGACCAAAACAATAATATATTAGATGGTAACAGTGGAAGAGTACTAATTCCTGCCGCTAGTCTACCAGATGGCTTCAAAACCAAAATATCTAGCATGTTTGATCGAATTAGACTAGCTCGGATGAAAATGATGTTTGGTAATATGATCGTAAAAAAAGAAGGTTCTAAATCTTCCTATGCCCTTTCGGATATCAAATTCAAAAAAGAAGGTCATAGAATTGCTGGCTTTTCTAAAGCAGAAGTTGAAGGATTAGCAGCGGCCCTAAAAGCCAACGCTACTGGTAAAATAGAAGTACATGTACATACTGCTGATGGAAAAGATGATAAAGAAAGTTCAGAATTCTCTGACAAGAGAGCAAATGTAATTAGAGATATGTTAGTTACTCTTGGTGTAAATAAAGATCAAATTTCTGCAGTTGGAAAAGGCGCTGAAGATGCGGCAAAAGCATCAGTAGGAAAAGTAGACATCGTAGTGAAGTAATTGAGATTCTCCTTTTAGAAAAATAATAGTCCCACTTGAATATTCAAGTGGGACTATTTTTATTATCGATATCTCTAGTTAATCTTAATCTTTTTCAATGCCAATTACCTTCAGGTATTCTTTTATATCTTCATTATCCACTGCAACCGATAACACATAATGTTGCACTTTCCAATCCCCATTATCATCCTTAATCACTACTCCCGATCCTCTGCACGGACCCATCCAAGTATCTAACACTTCATCAAACCAAGCTATCCTTTCAAAATCCTCAGAATAAACATTTCGCTCCACTTTTGTAAATGCCCAAGCTTTTCCCTTTGCAAAATAAGGAGCAGCAAAACTCAAAAACTTACTTTTACTCCAGACTTCAGCTTTATCCGTACCTACATAAATAGAATTGGTAGTCATCAAGTCAAAATAAGCCGTACTATCCGCATTGGTAGCTCCTAAATGCCAATTATCCAACATCAGATCTATAGCCTCTCGTGCATCGTGAAATAGACAATTGGTCTTGCGCCTACTATCCACTAGTGAGATAATTTTCCAATCTGTACCCTCCAATACCAAAGTAAAATTATTGACTCCACAATGGCTAAATTTTCCTTGGTAATAGAATGTATAGTCCATCCAAACATTAGCTAAACCGTCATCTACCTGAATTTGAAGATTAGAAATCTGTTCGTCTAAGTCCCCTTCTTTAGATCTTGCTATAGATGATACAAATTTATCCTTATCACCCTTGATAATATCCACCTTATCTCCTTTCAAGGCAGTACTCGACAATAGCATATCATCTTTCATGACCTGATCAAGATACAGGGTATCTATTTCGGCCATCGCTTGAAAAAATTGATACACTACATCTTCGGGTTTTTCTTGGGCGATTAATGTCCAACATGATAAATAACTCATTAAAAAGAAAATCATTCTCATAGCACTATCATTGTTTTTATTAAAGTGAATAGCTAATAAACAGAATAATGTATCAGACTAAAAGCTTTGCGACATATTTATTTTATTAATGCGTCCCATGATGACTCCATTACACAAAGAGTGAACAAGAAGTTTATAACTTTTAGTCCCCTTTGTAATGCCAAATCAGATGAAAACGGTTATATTTCAAACAGAAATTAAACATCCCTGATATTTAGTTTCTATTCTGTAGCGTCGAGAAAAACTGATTTTGGGCAAACGTTGGTTTTTATTACAATGCTATTGAAGTGTATTCGTAATTCCTAATTACCATCACAACAAGTCTAGGACTCTTATGAGCTTTTAGACTTGTTTTTTTTTGGAACAGATGTATTTCTGAATTCTATTCTAATTATTGTGGATCAAGAGTAATTTCTTGTGGGCTTAGGTATTAATAAGTAATCGATTTATAATATGTTTTCATCTTGCTCCATAATAAAACTTCATCATCCCTATAATCCCTTCAAAGGGATACAATTGATACAGGGCTCAAGCAAATTTTAACTTAAATTGATATCCATAAAGAAATGATAGCCACTATTAATAGTGCAAACCCCATTAAGTATGTGTCCCTTTGAAGAGCTTGCACTGAACTAGTTGAACGTGGACTTCAGGGATGATCAGAGGGAAGAGTTTGCGCAAATTTAAC